>CAIRBC010000038.1 GCA_903876685.1 uncultured Nitrosomonadales bacterium
GTTAATGGCTAGGGTCGATGAAATTGGTGCGCAAGCGCACCCTACGAAATGGAGGTTCATAGGTAGGGATGGGGTGATAACCAGCCACTTGGTTGCTGTCTTTTGGCAAGCTAGTGGAGTGGCTAGTGGGTTCATCAGGGAAACGGACATGGCGGTTTCATTACAAGGGGTGGCATCATTGCCATGTCCGTTAGGGTGGTTTGGGCGACGTTACATTTCCAATGCTGTAACGACTGAAGTAGTTTCGCCACTAGCTTGAAGTCGTTCTGCTTTAACAAAAAATCATTGCATCAATTTAATAAAACTGTAATACTGTTTATATAGTATTACAGTTCTTCAACCCTTAATAAACGAGGAGGTCACCATGAAAAATCAACAATCCTACTCACACGGATTACTCTACTCGATCGCCCCGGATAACTTTTCTTCCTTACATCTGAACGATGATGTCAGAAAGAAAGACTTTCAATGGGAATATTTTGATGCGGAAGCCGACGGGGATTCCTTCACACGAATCGTCTATAATTTTCTTAGAACAACGGCAGTCAACTGGGGTATCCTGAAGCTTCATTGATGGGTTCAAGCCTTGGCCAAAGGCAATATAATCCCTGCGCGGATTATCGCCTCAGTCAAACGGGGCGAGCACAGTTCAATGAAACGATAGGCGAAACTTCGTAGATAATGACCGCGTCGCAACGCGATATAAGTGGTGTTGCTACCGAATAGTTGTTCGCATTTGAGCAGATGCAGATCGGTATCCTTGGCGGGATTAAAGGCCATCGAAGCGATAATACCTATGCCCATGCCCAGCTCCACATAGGTCTTGATCACATCCGCATCTAGCGCGGACATCACAATATCCGGGACAATACCGGCTTCGGTAAAAGATTTGTTTATCTTGGCTCTGCCGGTCAGTCCTTCGTGATAAGTCACGATGGGATAATCTGCCAGCGCCTTCAAAGTCAGTGGTTGCACCTGCTCCAGCGGATGACCTATCGGCACGATCACTGCGTGTTGCCAGGAGTAATAGGGAAATGAATCAAGTTTAGTGACATCGGCGAGCGCTTCGGTTGCCATGCCTATATCCGCTTCGCCCGAAAGCAGCATCTCGACGATCTCCTTGGGGCTGGCCTGATGAAGTTTAAGATGCACCTTGGGAAAGGTTTTCTTGAATTCGGTAATCACCTTGGGAAGCGAGTAGCGTGCCTGGGTGTGTGTGGCAACCACGGTGAGCTGACCTTCATCGCGCTTACTGTATTGTTCAACAAGATTCTTTATATTGTTGGTATCCAGCAAGATACGCTCGACAATTTGCAGCAATTCACGACCTGGTTCGGTCAGATCCAGCAGACGCTTGCCTTTGCGCAAGAACAGTTCTACTCCCAGTTCCTCTTCCAGATCCTTGATATGCTTGGAGACACCCGATTGTGAGGTAAACAGTACGTTTCCTACTTCAGTCAGGTTGCAGTTGCAGCGCGCCGCCTCTCTGATAATCCTAAGTTGCTGGAAGTTCATCGGTTTCCTCCTTCTGAAAGACTCGGAACTGGCGCGGACGTATATAAACCCTATCGCCGCAGGCCAGCGGCGCGGCATCAAAACGCTCACGACTCAGTTCAATCTCGATTAGCTCGTGACTGCCATCAATTTCCACCTCAACACGCACGATGGCTCCAATGGCGCGTACCAGGTTAACCACTACCGGCAGGGAAGTTTCATCTTGTGCACTGACGCTAATGTCGATGTCATGAGGACGCACATAAGCTATTGCGTCGTCCAGTTGTTGCGTCCAAGGGGCATGATCGCGGCTGTGAAACAGATTAACATTGCCGATGAATTGATAGACGAAGGGCGTTGCAGGTTGTGCATACACTTCATCGGGCGTGCCGACCTGTTCGATTCTTCCCTTGTTCATTACCACCACGCGATCAGAGACCTCAAGGGCTTCTTCCTGGTCGTGGGTGACGAAAATGCTGGTAATGTGTAACTCATCATGCAAGCGACGCAACCAGCGGCGCAGTTCTTTGCGTACCTGTGCATCGAGTGCGCCAAAGGGTTCATCCAGCAGCAGGATTTTAGGTTCTACGGCCAGGGCACGAGCCAGTGCAATGCGTTGTCTTTGTCCACCGGATAGTTGAGCAGGAAAACGATCCGCCAACCAGTCGAGTTGCACCAGCTCCAGCAATTCATGCACACGGCGCTTGATTTCGGCTTCCTTATAGCGAATATGCTTGGGTTTGACGCGCAGCCCGAAGGCGACATTTTCGAATACGCTCATATGGCGGAATAACGCATAATGCTGGAATACAAAGCCGACGTTGCGGTTGCAGGCATCTCGTGATTTAACATCTTCACCATGAAACAGCAGCTTGCCAGTATCGGGTAGTTCAAGTCCGCCGATGATGCGCAGCAGAGAGGTCTTGCCGCAACCGGAAGGACCTAACAGCGCGAGCAGTTCGCCGCTTCCTACTTCCAGGTTGATGTTATCGAGTGCCTTGAAGTTGCCAAAATGCTTGCTAATATTTTCGATGATAATACTCATATTAAACTCCTGATTGCAGCACCGCTGCGTATTGCCTGCCATTCGACGACCGACTTGACCAGTAAAGTGACCAGTGCCAACAGCGCTAGCAAGGATGCGATAGTGAAGGCGGCGACAAAGTTATATTCGTTGTAAAGAATTTCCACATGCAGCGGCATGGTGTTGGTCATGCCGCGAATATGCCCTGAAACGACAGAAACTGCGCCAAATTCGCCCATTGCACGCGCATTACACAAGATAACGCCGTAAAGCAAACCCCATTTAATGTTGGGCAGCGTTACGCGACTGAAAGTCTGCCATCCGGAAGCACCCAGTGATACAGCGGCTTCTTCCTCATCCTTGCCTTGTGCTTGCATCAGCGGAATCAGTTCACGCGCAATAAACGGGAAAGTGACGAAAATAGTGGCTAGTACGATGCCTGGTACCGCAAAGATCAGTTTGAGGTCATGCTCCTGCAGCCAGGGGCCAAACCAGCCTTGGGCACCGAATAGCAACACATACACCAATCCAGAGACGACCGGACTGACCGCAAACGGCAGGTCGATTAACGTAATCAGCATACTCTTGCCCTTGAAGTCAAACTTGGCAATACTCCAGGCGGCAGCGATGCCGAATACCAGGTTGCAGGGTACCGCGATTGCGGCGGCGATGAAAGTCAACTTGATCGCCGACCATGCATCCGGTTCCAGCAGCGCTGCATAATACAAGTCCCAGCCTTTGCTAAGCGCCTGATAAAAAACCGCAAACAGCGGCAATCCCAAAAACAGCAGCAGATAGCCCAAGGCAATGGTGATAAACACCCGTGTTACTGTTTTGGACTCATGAGTGGCGATGCCCTGTGTAGAATGTGCCATTATCTGACTCCCCGTTTTGAAGCCCACCATTGCAAGGCATTGATGGTAAGTAATAGTGCAAATGAAATCAGCAGCATAATCACAGCGATCGCGGTGGCACCCGCGTAATCATATTGTTCGAGTTTGGCGACGATCAATAGTGGCGAGATTTCGGATATATAAGGCATATTGCCAGCAATGAAAATTACCGAACCGTATTCACCGATGGCGCGGGCAAACGCTAGTGAGAATCCAGTGAGTAACGCCGGATAAATGGCCGGGAAAATCACGCGTCTGAATACCTCGAAGCGAGTTGCACCCAGACAGGCAGCCGCTTCTTCAACGCCGACTTCTACATCTTCCAGAACCGGTTGAACCGTCCGCACCACGAAAGGCAGGCCGATAAAAGTAAGTGCCACCACGATGCCCAGCGGTGTGTAAGCCACCTTGATGCCCATCGCTGCGAAATACTGCCCGATCCAACCGTGTGGCGCATATAGCGTGGCCAGGGTAATACCAGCCACTGCGGTTGGCAGCGCAAACGGCAAGTCCACCAGCGCATCGACAATGCGCTTGCCGGGAAAACGGTAGCGAACCAATACCCAGGCAACCAACAAGCCGAAAATGGCATTAATCACTGCCGCGACCAGCGAGCAAACAAAGGTTACGCGTAAGGATGAGACTACACGATCATTGACAGCAAGTTCAAAAAAGCCGTCCAATCCCAAAGTGGCGGTCTTGACGAAAAGGGCAGACAGCGGAATTAAAACAATCAGCGATAAATAAAGCAGGGTGTAACCCAGTGCCAGATTAAAGCCGGGAAGTACGCTGTGGGCACGAAAACGCGAATGTGCAGGGCTGCTAAGTGCCATCGATAAAAGCTCCATTGAATAAAACACTACACAGTGTAAAGCTATCCTCTAATCAATAAAAAGCATAATTTAAGATTTCTATAGCAGAAAATTGACTAAGCAAAAAAATCAAGCGCGAAGTCAGCAATATAAACAAAAAACTCCGAAGGCAATCACAGGATGGTAAAGTAATGCTATTTGATAACGATACGGGAAAAACCATGAAACTATTCGGCTCACTCACCAGCCCTTATGTGCGCAAGGCGCGTCTGGTATTGCTGGAAAAAAATATACGCCATGAGTGTTTGATCGGAGCAGAAAAATCAGAAATTCTGAGCGTCAATCCATTGGGTCGTATCCCTGCGCTGATTTTGGATGACGGCTTCTGCGTGTTCGATTCCACGGTGATCGCAGAGTATGCGGATACCTTGAATGATGCACCCATCCTGATTCCGCGTACCGATACTCGTGCCAGATTGCGGGTTAAAAGGTGGGAAGCGCTGGCAGACGGAATCATGGACTCGGCCATCGTGGTGCGCAACGAGAGAATGCGCCCTTTGGAGCAGCAGAATGCAACGACACTGGCAACCCACAATAAGGCAGTGACTGAGGCTGTGGACTATGCTTCACAACTGCTTGGGGAGCGGCAATGGTGCGAGGGTGAGGCTATCACCCTGGCGGATCTGGCCTTGGTGAGTGCATTGATATATCTGGATTTGCGACAAGCCGAGCGCGATTGGCGCAGCACTCATCAAAACCTCGCAGTGTGGTTTTCAAAAGTCAGCGCACTTCCCAGTGTGATAGCCTCAAGCGTAGCTTAAGGTAAACACGCGCAGCGAGATACTTACGGCTACGCCCCCTCGCTGCGCTCTCCCCGCTTGCGGGAAAAGGATGGTGAGATAACCAGCCACCTGGTTGCGGTCTTTTGGCAACAAAGTGGAGTGGCTAGTGGGTTCCTCAGGGGAACGGGCATGGCGGGTTTCATCATAGGGGGGCGGTAGTGTGCCATGCCCGAGCAAGCGTCGGGTTAGGGCGCAAAATAGCGCCTAACCAGACCTACCTTGTTCCTTTGAAATTGTAAAAAGGAATTAAAAACTAAATTTCGATACGGCTGCCCATTTCGATGACTCGATTGGTTGGGATTTTGAAAAAATCTGAGGCACTCATCGCATTCTTGGATAGCGCAATAAACAGGCGTACCCGCCATTGCATCATCGCAGATTTCGGGGCGGAAACAATCAGCGCTCTGGAGGTGAAAAAAGAAGTTTCCATCATGTCAAATTTCAAACCAAGTGCAGCGCAGGAATCGAGTGCTTCCGGGATATCAGGGGTTTCCATAAAGCCGTAAAAAACTCTGACGCGAAAAAAATTTTTACCTATGTCATCAATGAGCAGGCGATTTCCTTTGGTGACATAGGGCTTGTCTTCGACGAGTACCGACAGCAGGATGTTACGCTCATGCAGTACCTGATTGTGTTTGAGGTTATGTAACAGAGCAAAGGGAGCACCTTCGCCAGTGGTAGCCAGAAAAACCGCCGTTCCATGTACCCGATTAATACTATCTACGCTATCCAGCACCACCTGTATAGGTACGGCCCGGCGATCGGCTTCTTCTACCAATAACTTTCGGCCACGTTTCCAGGTAGTGAGCACGACAAAGGAAATGACGGCAATGCCTAGCGGGAACCAGCCACCCTGCGGAATTTTTATAGCGTTGGCTGCGAAGTAGATGAAATCAACCGTCAGGAATGTACCAATTAGCGGAATGACCAGCATCGGTGACCAGCGCCACGCAACTAGCACAAAAGTGATCAATATCGTGTCGATCATCATCGTTCCAGTGACGGCAATGCCATAGGCAGCGGCCAGATTGCTTGAACTCTGAAAGGTAAATACCAGGTAAATAACCGCGAGATAGAGCGTCCAGTTGGTGAAAGGCACATATATCTGACCGTGAGCCTTGGACGAAGTCTGGCGTATTTCCATGCGTGGCAGGAAACCCATTTGTACCGATTGGCTGGCAACTGAAAAAGCACCTGAAATGACGGCTTGCGAGGCAATGACGGTGGCTGCGGTAGCCAGCAAAACCATCGGGATCAATGCCCAGGCTGGTGCCAGCAAATAGAAGGGGTTTTCGATTGCCCCGGGGTTATTCAGTAACAGTGCGCCTTGCCCGAAGTAGTTAAGTACCAGACAAGGCAGAATGAAGTAAAACCAGGTAAGCCTGATGGGTAATTTGCCAAAGTGACCCATATCAGTATATAGCGCCTCGCCACCGGTCACTGCCAGCACTACCGAGCCTAGCGTGAGAAAAGACAGTTTGGGATCCTGAATCAGGAAATTAAAGGCATTTAGCGGATTAAGCGCGAACAAGACCTGTGGACTGCTGGCGATGGACAAGGCACCCATTATACCCAGAGAACTAAACCAGAAGATCATGATCGGCCCAAATGCCAGTCCCATGGCACCTGTGCCATGTTTCTGTACCAGAAACAATGCGGTAAGCACACCGATGGTAATCGGTATCACATAAGTGCCTAACTGCGGTGCGACGACATTCAGTCCTTCGACGGCAGAAAGTACCGATATGGCAGGGGTAATCATGCTGTCGCCATAGAAAAGAGCTGCGGCAAAAACGCCTAGTATTGCGATGAACCATTTTGTTCGGGCACGATCTTTGTTCATTTCGCTGGCTAAAGCCAGCAAGGCCAGCGATCCGCCTTCTCCGCGATTGTCGGCACGCATGATTATCGCAACGTATTTAAGCGAAACCAGTAACATGATCGTCCAGAACATCACGGAAAGGACACCCAGTATGTTGGCTTCGGTGACAGGCAAGGGATGATGGCCAGCAAAAGTTTCCTTGATGGCATAAAGTGGGCTGGTGCCAATGTCACCATAAACCACACCAATTGCGCCCAGCATGAGGGTGGATAAATTTTGTTTTACCTTGGTATCGCTCACTTCGTCTCCACCATTTCTTCCAAAGAGGGAAAGAATGGGGCGGCACTTTACGCTTGCTGCCTACGAAAAACAAGGTTTACCGTGCGTCGACGCAATTTTTCCTTTAATTCCCCTCTTGTGAGCTGATTTTTACCCAGATCTTACACTGCTGAACCCAGTGACGTGTCGCATAAGCCATTACACGCCACATGGCATGCAATCCCACCTGCTCAACCCCCACCGAACGCGGTTGCGTCTGCTCAATTGAATTGATGTTAACCTCTTGAAAGTCACTAATAGTTTGTTTATTATCATGTATTTCATTATCTGCTGAAGATTAACTAATCGAGGCAGTGCCCTCCAAAACTGTTTCTTTAGCCTGTTTGGGCTTTTTAGTTTCGGGTACATTGGCTGAGTTGATTATCAATTTTCCAGCCTAGTATTGCGCAGCACGTTCGATATGAATTGGGCACTCAATGACCAGCAAAGCGATTTGTTTAGGCTCCTATATCTGATTAATGCGACTGCATAATAGCGGCCTGTCATCTTGTTTAATCGTGAAGTTCCGTCCGAGATTAAGTACAGTAATTTGCCGGACTTTTCCTCCGATACGTTCTATGCGCACCAAGCGGTGCGTGAAGTATGTCTCGCCAGTGGAGGTGTTGTTAGTTTTGGTTTTGCGTATAAACACAACCCCAATTTTAAATGAAAGCAATAGGTATTTTGAATTTTGGTGAAATTCTATGGCACTACAGCGCCACTTTTAAAGTACGTCAAAATATATATTCATTAATATTCATATACTTGAACATTTCATACAATTAAATTTAATTCAAATGAAACAGTATTACTGTTTTTAGTGTTAAAGCCTGGTTAGCTATGCCAATATGTCCATATTTTGCAACTACTCAGGTACGCAGAATAGTGAGTGTAGCCCGGATGTAATAAAATATAATCCGGGGTCTCGGGTCACACCATGCAACCTGAAAAATCGCACGCGATCCAATTTTTCAAGGATTACGCTCCGCTACATCCGGGCTACGTTAAGCTTTGGTATTCACGACGTTCCCTGAACTGCCAGATCCCTGAAGATTGGTCGCCAAAGAACTGAGGAAATTCTGCAATGATGAATTACCTGAACCTGCGTTTCCACCCAGCGCAGTCATCAGATTCTGAAAACTTTTTTGCAGATCAGAGTTCGTTGAAGCGGTAGGTGCAGTAGCGCTGGAACTTGAAGTCGCTGACAACTGTTGCAACAGACTTTGAATATCAGCCTCAATTTTTGACTTACCCTGGTAGGCAGAAATACCCGATTGATTTGAATTGTTCGAATTCGCCTGATCGAAAGCCCGTGCTTCCTGTGCACTGGCCAATCCGTCCCCATTAGTATCTACTTTGGAAAAGTTATTGGCAATATTAGTCATTTCTGCGGCTCGAGCGGGGTCTGTCGACGCCAGAGAACTGGCCATGCTGGTCAGCTGATCCTTGCTTAGCGACGGGCCGCCTCCGCCTGGCGGGGGTGAACCAGCGCCACCTGGCGGCGGAGGAGGGTTGGCTCCTGCTCCGGCTTGTTGCAGTGCAGCCATCAGCGTCTGCATAAAGGATTGCACTGCCTGCTGCGCGCTTTGAGTCGCACCGGTGGAATTGCTTGAAGTCGAAGCCGAAGTCGACGTTGTAGCAGCACTCGAACTTGAAGTTGCGCTACCAAGCTGTGAAAGCGCTTTTTCAATGGCCTTGATAAAATTTGAACCACTGCTTTTAACACTACCCGTCCCGCTATCATCGCTATCCGAGTCGTTTCCCCTGAGCGAACGCGGTCGCGCCGAAGTTTGTAAAGCTGAGAGCCCATTGGCACCGGATACGCCGCTGATTGTAGACATAGACTGCCTCCTGGAGTTAATTTTTAATTGCCCATCAAAACACCGCATGAGCTTTAAAACATAATAACCAATATCACAAACCGGCAACAACTGAACAAGCGGGTAAATACACCGCAATTAACATTCTTTACAGATATTTAAAATAACTTAGCTATTATCCAATGGCATTATTCAAATCAGTACCAACGTCCGGTTAAGGCGCAAAAAAACGAGCCTAACCCGACCTACCGACTGAAGGGCGAGGTTTGCTGCGCAACCGATCAACTCAACTCTCAAGCGGCTGATACACCCAGTTCGGTACACAATCTTTCGATGATTTTCCGTAAATCGCCGACTTCGGCTTCCAGCCTCGCGACATTAGCCTTGAGTGCTGCAATTTCGCCTACCGTCACATCGGCCGAAACGGTTGCGATTCTGCTCTGTACACTTTCCTCAAACACCGGCATCCCGGATAACAAATGTGTCCAGCGATTTTCTCGGGAACCGGGTTGACGCGGCAATTCCAAAACCAGTCCACCTGCCGCGCGCTCGGCCAGTTCGACCAGAAAACTCTCTACCGAAGAAATATCGGCAAATTTATGCAACCTTTCGCAATTGATGCGCAACTCACCTGCCGTCTGCGGACCGCGCAACATCAGCATGGCCAGCAAGGCAGTGGATTGTGTCGGAATGCGCAGCACTTTTTCGATATTATGCGCATAGCGGGATGCTCTGCCACCACTGGTTTCAACCAGGAATGACAAGCCTCTGAGACTATCCAGTGCCACCAGCACTTCCGATTCCGAAGCCTCGATCACCGGATCGCGACTACTTTTTTGGTTGCAGCCGGAAATCAGGGAATTCAAGGTCAGCGGATAAGAGTCTGGAACGGTGCGCTGTTTTTCGGCAAGTACACCGAGGATACGGGTTTCAAGCAGGGAGAGTACCGGCAATGTGTGCATTTTTAAAATTCTTGAAGTTGTGTTTCAGATATTTCTGCTTTTTTTAATCAGGTCATGGGCAAGCTGAATTTCCTTGGCCTGCTCGGTCGCCATGGCGATCATGTTTTCCGGCATACCCTGGCCAATCAGTTTATCGGGGTGATACTGGCTCATCAGCTTGCGGTAGGCGCGTTTTATCTCCTGGTCGGTATTATCCTTGGTGACACCCAGCGCCTTATAGGCATCCTCCAGCGCCATTTCTGAAGCAGGCTTGCCGGAAAAATGGGATTGATTCAACACCATGTCCAGCAGCCGTTGATAGGTGGCCTGATCATAGCCCAAGCGACTGGCTATGTCGGCGAGTAAAGCCTGTTCGGCAGGATGAAAGTGTCCGTCTGCCAGCGCCATCACCATCAGATAGACCAGCAGCATCTGCTTCAGATTTCTGGTTTGCCCGCAAATATCCATAAAGCGGCTGCAAGTAGCCTGGATGTCGAAGGCCGGATCGGTGCCCTGCTTGAACATGGCGATGGCCTGCAGACGATGACCCTCGGTCATATTCAGCTTTTGCATCAACTGCTCTACATGACTGATCTCATCTTTGGAAACCCGTCCATCTGCCTTGGCCATCTTGCCCATCAGGATGAACAAGGTTTCAATAAATACGGCCTGACGAAGCGTATTCTGTAACGGATTCATGCCGCCCGATCCATAGACTCGCACGCGATCAATAAACGAACCCATGAACAGGCCGAAAAGCGCCCCGAGAATGCCAAAATACCAAAAACCGAAAATGAAACCAATCAGCTTAAACAAAGGAACTCCAGTATCTGCGTTAAGGCGCAAGCACGCCTTTGACGCACGGTATTCAAGAACTTATTTTTTTTCAATCATATCATGCAACAACGGCGCCAGTATAATTTCCATCGCAAAACTCATTTTACTGCCAGGCACGACCAGGGTATTGGCGCGCGACATGAAAGAATTGGGAATCATCGAAAGCATATAGCGAAAATCTACGCCACGGGGTTTACTGAAGCGTATCACCACAAAACTTTCATCTAAGGTGGGTATATCGCGGGCAATAAAGGGATTGGAGGTATCCACGGTCGCAACACGTTGAAAATTAATGTGTGTGCGAGAAAATTGCGGCGTAATGAATTTGATGTAATCCGGCATGCGGCGCAAGATAGTATCAACGGTGGCTTCCGCGGAATATCCACGCTCAGCCTTGTCGCGATGAATCTTCTGTATCCATTCGAGATTGACCACCGGCACTACCCCAATCCCCAGATCCACATATTTGCCCACATCAATCTCACCATCAACCGCCATGCCATGCAAGCCTTCGTAAAACAACAGATCGGAATTTTCTTCTATGTCTTCCCAGGGTGTGAATGTGCCAGCCTTCAGCTCAGAGCATTTAAAATGAATATTGTGCAGTACCGCTTCCTCTTCGCTATGTACATAGTAACGGCGTTTGCACATACCGGTTTCACTATAGGTCTTGAAAGTTTCTTCAAGTTTTTCAAAATGATTGGCTTCCGGTCCAAAGTGACTGAAAGTATTGTTGCCGGCTTTGGCCGCTTCATCAGCCGCAAGGCGAAACGCCAGTCTATCCAAACTATGCATACTGTCGCCCTCGATAACCGCAGCCTGAATTTTTTCACGGCGGAAAATATTCTCGAAGGCATACTTTACCGTGGTAGTGCCGGCACCTGAAGAACCGGTGACCGCTATAACGGGGTGTTTTTGCGACATGACATTTCTCCTTAAATAATTATAATTGCTGACGGTCGATTCTATATTAAAGCCTTCGACCGAACTACACCCAACCGGGTTAATCTCGAGTAACCCTTTTTAATCACAAACAGCTATTCATCGTGCGTAAATATCTGGGGAAATTGACTGCCCTAGAGCAAGGCCAGGACGTTATCGCTATAATACCGTATTACAAATTTTGACTAAAATCATGCACGCTAATTATCATCCGGCCTCCATCGAGCATCAGGCTCAACAACACTGGGAAGAACGTCAGGCCTTTGCAGCCACCGAACATTCGGACAAACCCAAATACTACTGTCTTTCGATGTTTCCCTATCCGTCAGGCAAGCTGCATATGGGGCACGTGCGCAATTACACCATCGGCGATGTGTTGTCACGCTATCATCGAATGAAGGGCTATAACGTGATGCAACCGATGGGCTGGGACGCTTTCGGCCTGCCTGCGGAAAACGCGGCACTGGCCAACAAGGTGCCGCCTGCAGCCTGGACTTACGACAATATTGCCTATATGCGCCGTCAGTTGAAGAGTCTGGGTCTGGGTATAGACTGGTCGCGCGAAGTGACTACCTGTACGCCTGCCTATTATCGCTGGGAACAATGGTTGTTTACCCGTTTATACAAGAAGGGGATTATTTACCAGAAAACTTCCTCGGTGAACTGGGATCCGGTAGATCAAACCGTATTAGCTAACGAACAGGTTATCGACGGCTGCGGTTGGCGCTCCGGTGCACCGGTGGAAAAACGTGACATCCCGATGTATTTTTTCCGCATTACCCAATATGCCGATGAATTGCTGCAAGGACTGGAGACCCTGCCCGGCTGGCCTGAAAAGGTCAAGACCATGCAGGCCAACTGGATCGGCAAGAGTTATGGTTGCGACATCTGTTTTCCCTATGACCTGGAAAGCGTAGGCCTGAGCGGGATGCTCAAGGTCTATACCACCCGCCCGGATACGCTGCTGGGTGCGACCTATGTCGCCGTGGCAGCCGAACATCCGCTGGCCAAACGTGCGGCAGTCAATTCCGAAAAGCTCAGCCAGTTTATCGAGGAATGCAAACGTGGCGGCACCGCCGAGGCGGAAATGGCTACCATGGAAAAGAAGGGCATGGATACCGGGCTGTTTGTCACGCATCCTTTCACCGGGGAAAAACTTCCGGTATGGGTGGCCAATTATGTGTTGATGGGTTACGGCGAGGGTGCGGTGATGGCGGTTCCAGCTCACGACGAACGTGATTATGAATTTGCCAGGGTATATGGGCTGCCCGTCAAACAAGTAGTTGCCAGCGCAAAATTGCTCGAATGCTGGGACAGGCTGGACGCACAACTGGAAGATCATGGCGCGGAACTCGAATATGACGAAATTGATCGGCTCGGTATGGTGGCTTATATCAACCAGGTTCTAAAGAGAGTTCCTTCGTCCACTGGCAGCTTGACTTCCGCAGTGCATGAATTTAACGAGCAGCTGCAAAAGGAATCGCCGTACACTGAATACGGGACGCTGGTCTGTTCCGGCAAATATAATGGCATGAATTTTCAACAGGGCTTCGATGCAATCGCTGCCGATCTGGAAGCCCTGGATCTGGGAAAGAAACGCAGCCAGTTCCGTTTGCGTGACTGGGGAATTTCACGTCAACGCTACTGGGGCTGCCCGATCCCGATCATTCATTGCACGACCTGTGGCGACGTGCCGGTTCCTGACAACCAATTACCGGTCATCTTGCCTGAACAAGTCACCATCACTGGAACCGGTTCTCCGCTGGCGAAAATGCCCGAATTTTATGAGACACTCTGCCCACAATGCGGCCAGGCAGCCAGGCGCGAAACCGATACCATGGATACTTTTGCTGAATCTTCCTGGTATTACGCGCGCTATGCCAGTCCGGGTTGTGCGACAGGCATGGTAGATGAACGTGCCAGACACTGGCTGCCGGTCGATCAATACATAGGCGGTATCGAGCATGCCATTTTGCATCTGTTATATGCGCGTTTTTTTCACAAACTGATGCGCGATGAAGGTCTGCTTGACTGCGATGAACCCTTCAAAAACTTGCTCACTCAAGGCATGGTGATCGCCCCGACTTTTTTCCGTGAAGATGCTGAGGGTCGAAAACTATGGATTAACCCGTCTGAGGTAGATATCCAAACCGATGCACGGGGACGCACCACCGGTGCCATGCTGAAAACCGACGGTTTACCGGTACACATCGGCGGCACCGAAAAAATGGCGAAGTCCAAAAACAATGGCGTAGACCCGCAAGCCATCATCGATCAATACGGTGCCGATACCGCACGGCTGTTCATGATGTTCGCCGCACCACCCGATCAGCAACTGGAATGGTCCGATACCGGCGTGGAAGGTGGCTACCGTTTTCTAAAACGGGTATGGTCTTTCGCACATGAGCACGCAACAGTCATTCAACAGCACGACACTAGCGGCTTTAAATATCCTGCCGACTTTGCAAAGCAACATCCTGAACTTGCCAGTTTGCGCCGTGAAATACATGCGCTGCTAAAACAGTCCAACTACGATATGGGACGACATCAGTTCAATACCGTGATTTCCGCTGCCATGAAAATGCTGAATGCCTTGTTTGCAGCACCGGCCGAATTACAAGCTTCTGCTGCCGGAGCTGCCGTATGCCATGAATGCTTTGGGATCTTGCTGCGTCAGCTTTCTCCGATCACGCCGCATATCACACAGAATTTATGGCAGGAACTAGGCTACGGCTCAGACATACTCTCGGCATGCTGGCCTGAGGTAGATGAAACTGCGCTGGAACAGGATGAAATCGAGTTGGTGATCCAGGTTAACGGTAAACTGCGCGGCAATCTTCGTGCAGCCAAGACTACCGATAAAGAAACACTTAAAATACTGGCACTTGCCCACCCGGTGGTGAGCAAACTGCTGAATGGCGCATTACCCAAGAATATCGTGGTGGTGCCTGGACGACTCATTAACATCGTTATCTGATGGCTACGCGACTATTATTACTGCTGACACTACTGCTGAGCGCTTGCGGGTTTCACCTGCGCGGTCAGCAGGGTATGCCTTTTGCATCCCTGTATATAGATTCTGCCAATCCGGGCACGCCTTTTATTACCGAGCTACGGCGTGACCTGGAATCCAGCAGAGTGAAACTAGCCGGTACCGCCGGAGAAGCCGAGGTTGTGCTGAATATCGTCAGTGAATCACCCGAAAAACAAATTCTAACGCTGGGCGGAAGCGGGCGTGTAAATGAATTTCAGTTGCGCTATCGTGTATCACTGCGTGCCTATGATAACCAGCAACGCGACTGGATAGCTGCCGAAGAAATGTCGCTGCGCCGTGATTATGTTTATGACGATACCAAGATTCTCGCCAAAGAAGCTGAAGAAACAATGCTCTACCAAAGCATGCGTACCGATATGGTTCAACAGATCATTCGCCGCTTGAGTCACGCCAAGCCGCAAGCCCAGTAGCATCTTATGCCGATTACCAGTGAAGAATTGCCACGTCAGCTGGCCTCCGGATTAAAACCATTGTACGTAGTTTATGGTGATGCGCCACTACTGGTGATCGAGGCGGCTGACAACATTCGTAGTGCCGCGCGTGCGGCAGGCTTCAGCGAACGCGAGACCTTCATTGTCGAGCAACATTTCAAATGGAGCAACTTGCGCAATAGTGCACAGAGTCTTTCGCTATTTGCCGAACGTAAAATCATCGACCTGCGCATCCCTTCCGGCAAACCCGGAACCGAAGGCGGACAGGCCTTGCAGGATCATGTTGCGACTGGTAGTCCAGACATCCTGACCCTGATTTCCCTGCCCAAAATAGATTTTGTCTCGCAAAAATCCCAATGGTTTGACGCGTTGCAGCGGCACGCGGTGATGATTACAGCCGACGATATTCCGCGCAATGCCTTGCCGCGCTGGATAGCCGGCCGAATGAAGCGACAAGAGCAAACCACTGACGAGCTCTCACTGGAATTTCTGGCTGATCGCTGCGAGGGCAATTTATTAGCAGCCTATCAGGAAATACAAAAGCTTGGCCTGCTGTTTCCACGCGGATTACTGTCTTTCGAGCAAATTCGCGATGCGGTAATGGACGTGGCTCGTTACGATATATTCAAACTTTCTGAAGCCATGCTCAGTGGTAATGCCACGCGTTTTGCGCGTATCCTGGAGGGGTTGCGTGCCGAAGGAACTGCCACGGTACTGATATTATGGGCGATCACCGAGGATATCCGCACCTTGGGCAGGGTGCTGACTGCGGCACAACGCGGCGGCAACCTGGCTAACGCAATGCGTGACCTGAGAGTACGCCGTGACAGACAGGGCATGATCGAACAGGCGGCACGCCGCCTTAAATTATTGCACATCGAACGTTGTCTGCTACAAGCGGCGCGTCTGGACAAACTGATCAAAGGTCTGCGCCAGGGTGATGTGTGGGATGAATTTCTACAACTAGGACTGCGTTTCGCCAAATGAACGACATCTTGATGGTATTAACCAATTTACCCGACCAGCAGGCTGCCGAAAAGCTTAGCCAAGTGCTGATCGAACAACAGGCTGCGGCCTGCGTTAATCAATTAGCACCCTGCACCTCGACCTATCGCTGGCAGGGAAACATCATCACTGCTACCGAAATACCCCTACAGATCAAGACCACCCAAGCCGCCTATCCCCGTCTGGTGCAATTGATCCGCGAAAATCACCCCTACGAAATTCCTGAAATTATCGCTGTTCCGGTTACCGGTTTGGCTGACTATCTCGACTGGGTACACAGAGAAACCCACACTCTTGAGGAATAACCATGCGCTTTATATTTTTAATCTTGCTATGTTTTATGGGTTCCGCCTCGGCAGGCTTTCTCGATAACCTGGGCGGCAACAAACAATTTCTGCCTGCAAACCAGGCTTTCGCCCTGCAAGTGACGCTGCGTGAGGCACATACGCTACAGGCCAGCTTCACGGTGACGCCTGGATACTATATGTATCGCGAGAAAATTAAATTTACGGTCAGTGATCATTCACCGGTTAAAATCCTGGCCGTTAATCTGCCGAAAGGGGAAATGAAGCAGGATCCGTCTTTCGGCAACATTGAAATATTTCATCATTCCTTCCAGGCCGAAATTACGCTGGATCGTCCGCTAGCCGCGACCGATCTGGTTTTGAATGCCACCTATATGGGTTGCAGCGATCAGGGCTTATGCTACCCGCCTATCAATAACAGCCTAAAACTGGCTTTGCCGGAAGCACAACAGAAGATTGAAGACAGAGGACAGAAGACAGATACCCCACCAATGGCGCAACCGCAAAGTGAAAATTCGCAAATCGCCAAACTTTTCAAGAGTGGCAGTTTCTGGGTGATTGTTCCTTCATTTTTCGTGGCAGGCTTATTGCTAGCACTCACCCCCTGCGTATTCCCGATGATTCCGATACTTTCCGGAATCATCGTCGGACGCGGTCACAAAATCACCCGGATGCACGCCTTCATACTATCGCTGGCTTATGTACTGGGTATGGCGATCACTTACGCAGCAGCCGGGATTGCGGCAGGCTTTTCCGGAAGCCTGATCTCCAATGCCTTGCAAATACCCTGGGTGCTGGGAAGTTTTGCCGGCCTGTTTGTGCTGCTTTCGCTGTCGATGTTCGGTTTATACGAACTGCAAATGCCCAGTGCCATACAGAGCAAGTTATCGGAAACCAGCAATAACCTGCACGGCGGTCATTTATCCGGCGTATTCCTGATGGGTGCCTTGTCCGCGATTATCATGGGACCCTGCATAGCCGCACCGCTGGCGGGTGCGCTGCTGTATATTGGCCAGACACACGATGCACTGCTCGGCGGGATCGCGCTGTTTACGCTGGCCTTGGGCATGGGTGCGCCGTTGTTACTGATTGGAACCTCCGCCGGGGTATTGCTGCCGAAGGCGGGCGCTTGGATGGAGGCGGTCAAAAGCTTTTTTGGGGTGATGCTGCTCGCCCTGGCAATCTGGATCATTCAACCACTGCTACCCATCGGCGTTCAGATGCTATTATGGGCAGCGCTGCTGATTTTCTCCGGAATCTACCTGCGCGCTCTTGATGCCTTGCCGCATAATGTAAATGGCTGGCATAGATTGCTCAAAGGTGCAGGAGTCATCGCGTTACTACTCGGTATCGCTTACCTGGTCGGCGGGCTATCCGGAGCACGCGATGTGCTGCGTCCGCTAGGCGGTATCGGCCACACTGAGACACAGCCACCGCTGCCATTTACCCGCATCAAGGATATGGCAGAACTGAACAAATTCCTCAAGCAAGCGCACGGACAAGCGGTGATGCTGGATTTTTATGCCGACTGGTGCGTTTCCTGCAAGGAAATGGAAAGATTCACTTTTGCCGATGCGTCAATTCAGGCCAAGCTAAAACCTGTGTTGCTGCTTCAGGCGGATGTAACCGCCAACAGTGAAGCTGACCAGGAATTACTCAAAAAATATGGTATTTTTGGTCCGCCGGCTATCCTGTTTTTCGACGGACAAGGTCAAGAATCAGTCGATTTCCGCGTAACCGGCTACCAGGATGCCACGAGCTTTCTCAAGTCCTTGCAAATGGCTGGCATTTAAACTTTGTATCTATTCGGCCAACCCATTCCAGCTAAGCAAAATTCAAAAAAGGATATTATAAAAATATTTCAGTATACGGTTTGAAGAACCTCACCGCCCTGACGGGTACCCCTCTGCTGGAGGGATGCACGAAGGGCAGGGTGGTACGTTAATGACAGTCAAATAAACTCATCAGCAAAATTCAAAAATTTAATGGGGCTGTAAC
>CAIRBC010000039.1 GCA_903876685.1 uncultured Nitrosomonadales bacterium
AATTTCTCAACAGAGTTTTTTAGGTTTAATGTCTCAAGTCAGCACAAATGGTGCGCAAGCGCACCCTACGGTAAGACTCATGAGCCTAGGAGATATCCTACCACCCTTTAACCTCATTGGTAATTGCGTAAAGTGTAAACCGAGAAATGAAGGATGCCCTATTTTTTACACTTTTTTCTATCTTATAAGTGGGTGCTACGCCCCGGGTGTAACACGTTTTACGAAGTGAGTAATCCTCACTTTGCAGTACCTTCACTAAGGCGGCGATGTACTCTTTCGTGCTGACCAAATTTAGCCAGTCGATAGGGCGTACATACGGGATAATCCCTTATGTAAAAGCGAGTCTCACACACTCAGGGTGTAACACGCCACTAAACCAGCACGATCATGATTGCTGCCAAAACATGACACAAATTCGTAACACGGTGATGAAATACCCTTCAATCCTAAATAATGCGCTTCTTTACCGCCACCGTGGTCTATTAGTTTTACCAAATCGCTTTTTTGTAGTAACTTATTAATAGTGGTAGGTAAGTTATATTGCTTTGCGATGGCTGCACGGGAATCACTGGCGAACCTACCACTATTTCTTTTCCTCCCTTCAAACTGAGTACGCTCAGCAAAACTTGCAGCATTTAAAGCTGTTTTTTATCCTTCCCTTATGTGCTTGATTTCGGAATTTCATAAATTTTTGAAACGTGAAGTCCTATCTACCTGATTATATTTCCTTGAAATTTCGTGAATAAGGTAGTCCTCTAAGGGGGAGGGGGGCAACTTTACATTTGTATTCTGTACGCGAGGTTTTGGCCGGCATGTGGTCGTGCCACCGGTTCCATCAGCCCTGAGACAGCAGATAAAGTCATAGCGAACACCACCAAGGGGTGGAGTGCTGACCACGCGGTTGTACTCCATGATTCTCTCGCGTCTGCCCCTAGCCGGATTCAGGACGAGGTACGCAATAGCGGCGGGAACGAAAATGCCAGCAACGCAACACAAAAAGGTGTACATATTTTTATCTCCGCAGTCTCAGGTGCTACAGCGTCATTAGCATTCCGTCCCTGCAGATTATCTCAACAGCTGTGTCCTGTCTCTGTTCAAACACCAGGCTGGCGAGGGGAAAACACCCCTCACTCATCAGTAATGCGCCTAACAATGGTCTTGCCGCCGGTTCCATCAGCGCGGAGGCAGCAGATAAAGTCATAGCGAACACCACCAAGGGGTGGGCTAGGGACAAACACCCGGTTCTTCATGATTCGCTGTCGTCTGCGCCGAAGGAGATTCAGCAAGCGGTACGCGACAGCGGCGGCAACGAAAATACCGGTGGCATAACATATTATGGTGAAGTACATATATTTCCTCCGTAGTCTCAGGCGCTACCCTTGATGTATTCGCATTCCGTCCGGCAGATTATCTCGTAGGCCGGTCGTCCGTCCGGCGTCCAGTACAGGCGGTTCCACCTTGGCCCTTTCATTAATAAAGTCTGAAAGTAGTTGTTCCAACTTGTGTTGCAGTGTCCAAACTTCTTCGGTCTTAGGTCTAGCACGTTTCTTCCCATCATATTCAGTCATCTATCTTCCGTAGGTAATCAAAAAATCTATTGCTCTGGTGTTCACTCCAGAATTGAAACCTCGAACGTGCACGGGTCATTGGCCATTTCAGCTTTTTCATATCTATTCGTCTGAAACAAACATCTTTGACGGCAGAGGTACCACGACGATATTGTCCGGTTGACCTTCAATTTCATTGATTGGATTTGTTCAACCACTTTGGCCTGTTCGGGTGTTAGCGGATGCTTTGTAGCTTCTGGTTTGTACTTGGCGTCTATTCTCTACACCCTGTCCTTCGGCGTCAACGATCCGCGCATATTTCCTACATGCATAGGAGTGAATACAGTTCGTCGTCACCGCATGCTGTGCATCAGTAAAAATCTAGTGTTTTCTTCGATTGGATTCCATTCCCCCGCCACTTAATGCGCGCACACTCTGATTGCACGATTCAAGTATTTTCCAATTCAGGTTTGAGCCTGAAGCAAATTTAAATTGGGTGAATTTTGGTTGTGAATTGATCTCGTTAAAAGTGAAGTTTACCGGATTTTCTGGAAGCGGTTTTGACTTTTGGTTTTGATTCTTTTTTTATCGGTTTTTAATCTAAAAAATAGGTGCTTGTCTGCTGTTGTTTTTTGATCGATTAGGCACGGCGCTTTTGTTTCGCGAAGCTTGCAAATAAATCACTCTTTGCCCGCTGCATTTCCTGGGCGGCAGCCAGGTCTGTTTTGGACGCAGCCAGTCTCTGCAAAGCATCCAGTGTTATGCCATTTCTGAGTGTCACTAAACCCTTTTCATTCAAATGGATCAGGCATTCCAGCGGTGTCTTTACATCCTTCTCTTTATACTGCTTGATGATCTTGCCTTTCGGGTTGATGATCTCCGTGGCATACATACACGGGCGATGCAAATTGAGCCAGGGGTTAAACGTTTCCTGATAGAACGTATTGATCGGTTTGGCATATTGCTGGGGGATATGCTCGTAGCCCATGTGCTTTCGTACAATACTGGCATTTTTGCTCTCGGCAAGCGCATTGTCATTGCTGTGGCGCGAGCGCGATTTGGTCTGTTCAATGCGTAGTTTCTCAAGGATATGCGCAACTGGTCTGTTGATGTACTCCGAACCGTTATCCGAGTGAAAGCCTTTAATTTCAAACGGGAACTGCTCGATGATCAACTCCAGCACGGGCAGCAGGAACGCCTCGCTGATACCCTGGACGCACGCCTCGACCTGCCACTGGCTCACCTCATCGACGCAGGTGATGTGATACACGCCCTTGATGCCATCGAGATCACCCTGGTGAACCGTATCTATGCGTATAAATCCAGCCTTTCCTTTGGGGCGTGGCACTTTGCGTACCCCGATGGAATTACGCACCGGATGGGTCTTGTTGAACACCACCCGAAAGACCCGATAGACCGTACTCTTGCGCAGGTTGTACAGGTGCGAAACCGACAGATCAGCCAGCCGCTCATAGCGCGGATCACCATAGACGCGATAGGCACGCTGCAAGAGGTGCGCTATAGCGGGACCGCATACGTCCTCATTGGCCTTATCCATCTCGACCAGCAGCGAGATGTCGAGTGCAGTGTACTTGCGTGCAAATGGGGCTGTAGGTGCCTGATAACGCTTGGCTAGTGGTATGGTCGCCATACGGTTAATCTGCCACTGTGCGATCAGGCGGGTGACCTGAGCATGGCTGTAATCGCTGGTGACTTGCAGGTATCTCAACAGCACACCTTTCTCCCGCTTGCTTAGCCTCGGATAGTCAAACCGTTTGAGCACACGACTGATGTGTTCGTAGCGTTCGCTATCGTCATCTGACCTGGTGAATTCAATCCGGGTGCAGCCGTTGAGAAATTGTTCGATCTGTTCAATCGTACAAAGCTTTGTTTCGTTCATGTTGATCATCATCCTTGTAATGATCAACTCATTCCCTCATTTCAACTACAATCTTTCCGCTTCAGGCTCATTTCTCGTTGGAAATCCAACTCTCCTTCAGGCTCATACCACATTGCATAAGGCTCCGCCGTCGTCCCGAGAAAACGCTGTGGTACCGCACTGTCCAAACGCACTTCGAAACCTGGCTGGCACTCTCATCAGGGGAATCCAATGAATCGCCGCCAGCCTATGTCGAGAATGCCTTTCGCCGCTATCTCGAATGCGGAATTCTTGCTCACGGTTTCGCCCGTGCTCACTGTGACGAGTGCGGGCACGACTTCCTGATCGCCTTCTCCTGCAAAGGCCGTGGCGTATGCCCTTCCTGC
>CAIRBC010000040.1 GCA_903876685.1 uncultured Nitrosomonadales bacterium
ATGATTATATTGATTAAAATTTGGTACTTGTTAAACTCCGGTTAAACGTAACCAAGGGGAAATCAGCCGAAAATTCGGTTAACACCTGGTTTATATGATCAGTAGAGCCATCGTTGACCACGATTATTTCAGCGGGCTGAGATTGGCAAGCCAGAGAAGTCAGCGTCAAGCGTAACCTGTCAGCCTCATTTCTGGTTCGAATAACTACACTACTAGTCATATAATGTCCATGCCTAACGGTTAAGGCAAATATACCGGAATGGATTATAAAATCGCGATATTCATCAGGTGAATTTACACCCGCTAGTATATCATTCACAATAGTAACTCTAATGGTTGGCCGGAGGATTTCCGATTGCGTATCGTTGCGTTAATGACTGTCAGAAATGAAGAACTGTATCTGTCCAGAGCGATTGAACATTTATATGGGCAGGGGATCGACACCTGTCTGATTGATAATGAATCCACTGACAGTACCTTGAAAATCGCAAAGGACTATCTGAATCGCGGTATATTCCGTATAGAATCAATTCCTTATAATGGATTTTTTGAACTGGCAAAAATTCTGGCCTGCGAGGAGCAATTGACTAAGGAAATCGAAGCTGACTGGTTCATTCATCACGATGCTGATGAGATTCGTCAAGCTTGCGCCCCTTATAAAACGTTGTACGAAGGGATCAATGCAGTTGATGGTCTTGGTTATAACGCCATCAATTTTGATGAATTTGTATTTTTACCGACCTCTGATGATGAATCTTTTGAGGGTACGGATTATGTCGAAAAAATGCGCTATTACTATTTTTTTGAACCCGCGCCTTTGCGTCATATCAAAGCATGGAAAAATAGTGCACAACTACTTGATTTTGTCGCTTCTGGTGGACATATGGCAAATTTTGCAGACCGAAAAATCTACCCGGTAAATTTTATATTACGTCATTACATCGCCTTGAGTCGTGCACAGGTCATTAATAAATATGGGAAACGTAAATATTCACCCGAGGAAATTGAGCAACGTGGTTGGCATCGTGCTCGTGCCCGCTTCAATCCACTGCAATTGCAACTCCCAGGTCGGCATCGGCTGAAATTTCTCAGCGATGATTCTAACCTGGATAAATCAGAACCCTGGACTAGCCATGCGCTATTTGCTAATAAATAATCTGATTGACTGCTTTAGCCGCTAATTCAAAAATTTTGCAACCCGAAGAAACTACTTTAGCCGCGAAAAAATTTACGAGCCGATTGCTTACTAAACCCAACAGCGGCTATTGTACTTCGAACTTGAATGCGCTCAGGATGAATAGATATAAAACCGCTATTTCATCCAGAGCCGGACGTTAAAATTAGCTAATTTATTTCAGAAAATGTCAGTACATCCACCCAGTAAGTTTCGCGGCAGGCTATTTTTTATTACTCAAACACTGCTTAAATATGCAGATGTGCTTCCGGTTAACTTTAATTGGGAAAGCTATCTGCAGCTCAACAAAGATGTCGCTGCCTCAGGGATGGATCCCTCAGTACACTATTTCAAGTACGGTAGGGCACAGGGTAAGTCTTATAGGTTGCCTGCTAGTCACGCTGTGATTCAACAGAATTATTCCCCGGAGAAAAATTCAGTGCTGGTAATCGGTCATGATGCCACCAGGACTAGCAATACGATATTTACTTGGAACATTGCCAAAATGCTAGCTGAAAAATATAACGTGGTCACGCTCTTGTTCAAAAGTGGCCCGCTGCTTGCGGAGTTCGAAGAGTTTTGCGTTGCAACCTGCATACTTCCCGAGCAGGGTGAAAATCCGGATAACAACTTGCGAGTCATCCAAGAATTGAATCAAAAATTTTCATTTGTTTTTTCAAGCTTCACTAGCCTTGATTCATCCGCATTATTAAAACCGCTACATGACACTCTCATTCCCAACATTACACTAATCCATCAGTCTTTATCAGTCTACAAGAATCCGCATCAATATCTACTGCAATTAAGGCTTAGATCCACTGAACTGATATTTTTAAATCGTTCCTTACTGGAAGAGGCTATTCGATATTACCCTGAACTGTCTAACAGCACCATTCAGCTAATCACACCCGGGAAATGTCTTTATCCACCGATAGCAATTAAAGCTGACTCAGTGGTAGACGAGCGTGAACAACTGATTAAAATAATCCGTCCAGAAACAGACTGCCAGGAAATCGTTATCCTGGCACTGGGAAACGTAAGCTATCTGAATGGTACCGATCTGTTCATACAGGTGGCGAAGTATATAAGCGACCACAAACCGGATCAAAATTTTCATTTCATTTGGGTAGGCGATGGCTACAAACCCACCGTTGATATGAAATATTCTGCGTTACTGGCAGAACAGGTCCGAAGATCCGGCCTGTCTGCAAAAAACTCCTTTCTGCCAGCAACGTCTCACATGGATCTTGTGTTAGCTCAGTCGGATCTGATGCTAGTGACGAACAGATTGGCATCCATACCTATAGCCGGGATCATGGCACTGAGCATGGGCATCCCGGTGGTTTGCTTTAATAATGCCACTGACATCGTGGCTTTCCTGACTGCTCAACAGTGGGAGGAACACTGTATAGCCGCTTACCTTGACGTTAACGATATGGCAGAGAAAACACTCGCCCTGATAAATTCGGCTGACCAGCGCAAAGCGATAGCTGATAAATGCCTTGCGACTGCCACTCAATATTTTGACCAGAGAATATTTAACGAAAATTTGTCGCGAATCATCGATAAAGCATTAGTGAGCCATCAGCGAAACATTAGTGATATCGAACTGATTAATAATTCCGGGTTATTTAGAGCTGACTTTGCTACTGCACCCGGCAAGCAACCCAGGTCTATAGAAGCCTCGATTCAAGATTATCTGACCCGCTGGAAATATAATATTGCACCACGCAAGCCCTGCCCAGGCTTTCATCCAGGGATCTATTGTGAAATGAATGCGCTGGCACACCCAGATCCCTACATTGATTTTCTAAACAAAGGACAACCTGAGGGGCCATGGTTAAGGCAGGTAATCAACGTGACTGACCGGCTAAAATTTGCTATGCCGGACAACGTCAAAGTAGCATTGCATCTGCACATTTATTATCCGGAATTATTAAATGACATCTTGTCGCGGCTCTCCTTTAACAAAACTGTGCCGGATTTATTTATTAGCTGTAAAAGTGACGCAGATTTGAAACTTATCGGCGCAAGTATCAAAAAGTATCGCGGACAAGTTGTTATCCAGATATTTGATAATTACGGACGTGATATCAAGCCATTTATTGCGTTTCTTGAACACAGTATCCTCGACCATTATGAATTCGTCGGCCATTTGCATACCAAAAAATCTATGCATCTCCATGACTCGGTTGGAAGCGGATGGTACCGCTTTATTTTGAACAACCTGATAGGCAACAGCTCTGGAAATCCAATGATTGATATCCTGATGTCACAGATGCTGTCTGACAAAACCATCGGTATGGTTTTTCCGGATGATCCTAACGTGGTTGGCTGGGGAATTAACCAGCAACTGGCAAAACAATTGCTCTCTACGCGCATGACAGACACATTACCCGAATATTTTAATTTTCCGGTAGGTACTATGTTCTGGGCGAGAACTAAGGCACTCAGCTCTTTATGCAGCGTTATGGATGCGCGCCATTATCCGGAAGAGCCCTTACCCTCCGATGGAACCATTTTGCATGCCATTGAGAGAATTCTTCCGTTTATTGCAGAGGCTGCCGGATATCGCTATGTCTTGACCAATCTCGCTGGTATAACCCGGTAATACTGAACTAACGGGCATGGCAAATTGCCACCCCTGATGATGCAACCCATCATGCCCGTTTCCCTCTCCCCATCCCTCTCCCGCAAGCGGGCGAGGGAGAAGACGATCGCTGCGCGAGTTTCACGTTAAAATGTGCTGTGAGCATTATGATTTGACGTAAAACGCACGGGTTTCCAATAAAATATCTTAACTAGGCAATGAATTATGCACTTCAACTTTCAGCCAGACGCATCTGTACTTTTCATTACGCTTGATTCCTGCCGCTATGACACCTTTGAACAGGCGGTCGCCCCTAATATCAAATCGATCGGAAAGTTGCACCGCGCCATGGCGCCGGGTAACTTTACCTATGGCTCGCATGCGGCAATGTTTGTCGGGTTTACGCCTGGTGTGGCGCCTTTGGCAGAACCATTTATCAATCCAAAATTTGGTAAAATCTTCAAAATGGTTGGGGCTGGTTTTCCCGGTAAATCCACAGAACATATGGCTCTGCAAGGTCGCAATATCGTGGACGGCTTCAAGCGACTGGGTTATCTGACGATAGGTTCTGGCGCTGTCGGCTGGTTCGATCCAAAGTCAGAAACGGGGCAGCACCTGACGAATGACTTTGATCATTTCTATTATCCGGGCAACAATTATTCTCTGGACAAACAACTCTCATGGCTTTCTGAGCGACTGGCAACTACCACCCGGCCTGTATTTGCCTTCCTCAACATCGGCGAGACACATGTACCCTACTTTTACGAGGGTGCACCCTGGGGGGTAGAGTACAACCCCTGCATCCCTTTCAGTAATGATAACGATGCGCAAGCATGCAGGCTCAGGCAGCGTGCCTGTCTGGAATTCATCGATAGCCGAATTGACCGCTTATTGACCGCCTTTCAGTGTGGCACTACCCTGATCTGTGCCGACCACGGCGACTGCTGGGGCGAAGATGGACTGTGGGAACATGGCATTCATCATGAAAAAGTTCTTGAAGTACCACTACTATATAGGCTTGCTAAAATTTAACGTGAAATTCGGGCATCCTTCATTCCTCGGTTTACACTTTACGCAATTACCAATGAGGTTAAAGGGGTGGTAGAAGATCTCCCAGGCTCATGAGTCTTACCGTAGGGTGCGCTTGCGCACCATTTGTGCTGACTTGAGACATTAAACCTAA
>CAIRBC010000041.1 GCA_903876685.1 uncultured Nitrosomonadales bacterium
TGGGGACCCGCACCCGCTTTAACTTAATAAATTCCATCACTCCATAAACGTACACGCGAGTTATCTAGTTTTACTTCCTCATAAATTTCGTCCAGCGAAAGAGTTGCGCCTATACTTTGCAATTGCACCACGTCCGGTTCAACCGACTCTACCAGTTTCCATTCTTCCTGTTCATCACGGCAATAACGCTCGACTTTGCGTCTATCGGCAGCAACCAGCAGGTATTCGCGCAGGCTGGGCAAGGTGCGGTAAGCCAGCATTTTCTCCCGTCGGTCGGTACGTTCCGTAGCGGGAGAGAGCACTTCCAGCACCACACTGGGGTGTTCCTTAAAATAGTCATGGTTATCGGCAGGATCACAAACCACCATAATATCCGGGTAGTAATAGGCTTTCCAGGTTTCCACATGCAACTTCATATCCGAAATATACACGCGACAGGGACTCCCTCGCACAAACTCACGCAGTTTGGAAGCAATATTCAAAGAAATCAAATTGTGCGCCTCACCTGCACCTGCCATCGCAAAGGCCACGCCATCCACATATTCATGGCGACTCTCACCGTTCATTTCATCATGCAGATAATCCTGCTCGCTTAAGCGGCTCAACACGGCCTGATTCATCATTTCTCCTGGAATTGTTTAAACTATTTAAAAAACTACATGCCCATTTTAAAGCTGATGACGCGCTCGACATAGTTTGCACTGCCTGGAAGGGTACCGGTTACAATTGCAGTGGCTGACAAATTATAAACCCAAATCGTGGTTGTGCCTTCCACAGCCGAGCTTGCACTGCAACTCAGACTAACCGTGAACGGCGCCAGCACACCGCTTAACCCGGTCAGACTACCAGAGGAGGTGCAACCAGCCCAGACCGCAGAGGAGCTGGCGGCATTTTGCATGGCACTGTAAGCAGCCCATTCAATGCCAGCGCGCGCCGCCTGATAGGCGCGACTGCCCAACACGTCCAGCACCTGACTTTGATTCTGACTGCTAGTCAGCGTGACCGCAAAAAGCCCTAGCGATGAAATCACCACCAGTAAAAAAATTGCGGAAAGCAGCGCAAAGCCGCGTCCGGCTCTGCCTGAGAGCGGTTGTCTTCGGTCTGCTATCTGTCGTCTTATAAACATCATGGTGAATTATTAACATGAATCTCATGATAAATACTGACACTCTCATTGTTGCTGGTCAGGGTCAGCGAGAACGACACCAGGCCATAGCGCTGATTGCTGATATTGTATTCGATGCTGCAGGCGCTCAGCTTGTCGGCAAGCATGGCACTTTGTACCGCCGTCAGATTACCCGGAACAACCGCTTGGGCGGTAATGGGGGGAACCTGTTGCGCGGTATAAAAACCATACTTCCAGTAGCGCATCAGCTTGCCTGTTCCATCGCCGCTCGAATTCGTGCCCAGTGTGATACAGGCATAGCTGACCGCCTGCTGCGCGCCATCCACGACATCGAAGCGCTGTGAAGATAATTCTGCTGAGGTCGGCAATGACGTATTGGTCATATTGACCGTGGTTTGTGCGCCCGCTGCACCGGTATAAGCGCGTAACACGCCCGAAGCGGAAGTATCATAGGGTAAATTACCATCCGACTGGGTACTGCCGACGACGATATAATCGCCCGCCACAAAGTTGATCGACTGACCGATGATATCGAAAACGCCGTCTGCAACGCCAAAAGTCAAGGTATTACCGGTACAGGAGGCGGTGCAGTTCTGGACGGCGCGATACCTTCCCCCATCCCTGGTCGGCAGATATTCCAGATAAGTATTGAGACCCGCCGCATTGGCGACCCGTACACTGTTTGGCACTGCGCTGCGGATATCACGCGTCAAACGTTGCAAGGCGGTGTCGGCAATGTCTGTAAGCATGGCGCGGCGTGACACATCCATATATTGCTGAACGGGCTTGGCGAGAAACACCGAGACCATGCTACCGATAATGCCGGTGATCACGATCACGATGATGATTTCGATCAGGGTAAAGCCGGTTTGACTCCTGAAATTATTCATCAGTAATTCGTCCTGTAGCCGGAAACCTGCAAGGTGTTTTTTTGCGGATCGGTCACCGTCACGGTAATCAGCACCGCGCTGCCGGCCGCAATCGAACCCAGTGCCGTATTGGTAATCGCCACACTCGCATTGTAGCTGCCCAAGCCGGTGATGACGCTTACACCGCTAACCGGATAAATTCCGCTGGTGGCAAAGCCATTGTAATCACTGACAATATGATATTCGGAAGCCCGGTTTGCCTGGGTAACCATATGGGTCGATCCGGATGCAGAAACAAAATCCTGCAACTGTATTTCCTCCAGCAGTGACTCGGCGCTTGCCAGCGCCTGCTTGTGAACCAGCGGATCAGAACTGGTCTTGTTTACCGTATTCATCAACAATAATATGCCCGCCAGCGCAACGCTGACGATCACGATAAACATGATCAGTTCGACCAGGCTGGCGCCAAGCTGAAAATAGCCCCTGACTTTATTCTGTCCTGAACTTCCAGAGCCGAGCCCCCTCATGACCTTCTCCTGTCCAAATCAATGCACATAGCCGGTTTCCGGTTCTATGGTAAAGCTGCTGGCTGCACCATTAACGCTAATCGTCTGCGACAGCGAAGGTGACCCCAGCGCGTTAAAATAAAAATTTGTCGGCACCGTACTAAAGGCTATTCCAGTGGGTGCATTTAACGCCGCCGCCCCATTTGACATTGCAAACGCGGTTCCGCAAGCAGAGGTACTGCCTATCGTGAGGGTCAAGCTATTGCTGGTAAACGCCACGCAAACAAAGCGGCGCTGTGCGATGGCGACTTTCTGCGCGTAACGCAAACTAGCCTGAACCTGGTCGGCAAAACCGCGCGACTGATAAACACTATTATCGAAAAAACGCGGCAAAGCCATCATTGCCATGATACCGACAATCACGCTCACCATGATCATCTCGATCAAGGTGAAACCTGAATGATTAAATTTCATGGACATTCGATGACTCCCGCACCCCATCAATCGGCGCTAAACGCCGCGAGTCGCCCACCGTTGCACCAGGCTTGCCACATACGCTGATAAAGCGCCTCCAGATCCTGCGCAAAGGGTTCTGGCTGACACAGTCGACTGCTCGCCATACGCGAGCGTATTAAATTTCGCAGCTCAATCAACCTGTCATGATTTTGCGCCAGGGCAACCGCACCCTCTATATAAGATCCAATATCCGCAAAAGCAAGTTCTTCCGCCAGCCCGATATTCGACAAGGCAGAAACCGTCTGCCGCGACACCACGCTATTGCCCGCAATCGTCACGACCGGCACGCCCATCCACAGCGTCTCCAGTGTGGTCATGCCGCCATTGAAGGGAAACGGATCCAGCGCAATATCGATCTCGCCATATTGCGCCAGCATTTCCGGGTGCGGCGACGCCCCGCGCAACAGCAAACGCTCACCCTCAATGCCCCTTGCTGCAAAGCGGCGACGCAAAAAATCGCAGGTATACTTGTTCCCCAAATTTCCTGCCTTGAGCAGCAACCTGCTGCCAGGCACCTGATTGAGTATGGTCACCCAGGCATCCAACACCGGATCCTCCAGTTTTTCGACGCGATTGAAAGAACCGAAGGTCAGCCGATTACTCGCCAGCACCGGAGACGATACCACCGCTGGTGCGTAATCGGGTGGCGAATAGCAAAAGCGCGTATGAGGTAAATATACCGGAATCTCGGAAAATAATTGCTGGCTATTCCGCGGTGTCGTATAAGGATCCGTCAAAAAATAATCGATATTCGCCAATCCTGTTGAATGGAAATAGCCAATCCAGGTCGCCTGAATCGGCGCAGGTTTGCGCGCAAAAGCCACCAATCGGTTGTAAGCGGTATGCCCGGATAGATCCACCAGGATATCGATGCGATCCTGATAAATTTGCTCTGCCAGTTCGTTGTCGCTCAATAACAGCGCATCGACCCAGGAATCGGCATTGGCTCGTATCACTTCAGTGATCGGATCACTACCCCTCATCATCGAATAACAATGGATATAAAACTGGCTGCGATTATGGTAGCGCGCCACATCACGCAACAGAAATCCGACCGGATGAGTGCCAAAATCACCCGACACATAGCCGATACGCAACGGACGGCTGGTGTGAATCGGTCGCTGATGCTCGAAGACGGCATTAGCCTGCGGCAATTCATAACGCCGCGCCCATTCGCTATGGAATTGATAGACTTGCTCGGCTGAAAGCGTAGCCATATAGGTCGCATCAAAAGCGATGTTGGAAAAAATAGCCGGCATTTGCGGATTGGACTCGATAGCCTTCTCACACAACCGGATCGCACCCTGATGATCGCCGCGTTCCGCCAGACATCCAGACAACAGGATCAAGGCAGAAATATTTCCAGGGTTAAGCTTCAGTACCTTGTTAGCGATCGCCACTGCAGCACGGATATTGCCGCTCAGTTTATACGCCAGTGCCAGGGAGGCCAGGCGCTGCACACTAACCCCCTTGACGGCTATTTCATGTTTAAAGTAATCGATCGAATCCCTGAGTAAATGAGTTTCGCCCAGCACCGTCGCCAGTGACAAGCGTGCTTCCGGACAGGCTGGATCGCATTCCAGAGCCTTCCTGAAACTCTTGATGGCGGGTCTGCCCTTGCCCGAGTGCAACTGCACATTGCCCAAGTTGACATGTAACGCAGCCTTATCCGGATAAAGTAAAATCGCTGCATTAGCGGCCGCCTCTGCATCCTTGTGACGAGCCAGATCATAAAGCGCAGCCACGCGATTATTCATTGCCTCCAGCAGTCCAGGTTCCAGCTTCAGTGCCTGCTCAAAGTCGAGCAATGCGGCTTCGGTATCATTTCTGGTCAGACGCCATTCACCCAGATTGCACCATGCTTGTGCATAAGCTTTATCCAGGGAAATCGCCTGCTCATAGGCCGCTCTGGCCTCCTCCATTTGCGCAAGATGCCGGTGTGCAGCACCCAGCGCGCACCACAACCTGGCGTGAAGCGGATCACTTTCCAGCGCCTGCTCGCAGACCAAAACGGCTTTTTGGTATTGCCCTTTGGCCAGCAATTGCTGACTCAGCTTGAAGGCCGCCAAGCTGGCATTTTTCCCGCCATGCATTGCAGCATGCCGGTAACAGGATTCGGCAAGCTCGCCCAGTCCCTTACGCACAAACCAGTGACCCACGTATATCCACAGGGTCGCGGCAAGGCGTCCTAATAACCTCAATTTCATTGGCTGGGTAAATAACTCACGAGACGCGAAGCGGTTTCATCCTCTGATAACAAGGATTTGGATGCGGCGATCCACAAATCCAGAAATTGAGTACGCTGCCTGCCTGCAACAGAACGAAACCCGGCGCTGCGCGCAGCCTCCACCAGGCTGCGCAGACTAAAGCCGGTATGATGTGCCATAAAAAGGTTGCCAGCTGCCATATGCGGACGGTGGCCATAAATTATATCCAAAGGGGCTATCGGTCCCGAATCTGAAACATAAGCAGTCTCCATCAGCTTATCTTCAGCGACCAACTTGCAAACCGCCTGCAGATCCGGACAACCCAGCAACAAAAATCCTTCAGGCTTGAGTACCCGATAAAACTCGTCCAACGCGACCGCCACTTGATGTGGATAGAGATGCTCAATATTGTGCGAAGAATACAGCGCATCCACACTGGCATCCGGCACCTCCGTCATGTCCAGCATGCTGCAAACCACATCGGGTTCAGCATTTTTGTCTATGTCGAGCCTGATTTCCCGCCAGTCGTCGGAAAGAAAACAAGAAGCAACCTCCGGTTTACGCGCAGCACCGCAGCCTACATGCAGAAACTTTAGACCGGGACGCTCAAAAAGGGCTGCCGCAGGGTTTGGTTCTGGTTCAGGTACGGGTTCCAGTCCGCGTGCAGAAATCCACCTGGAGAGTGTAACTCCAAGAAAGTTTGCCAGACGCCCCATTATTTAGAGTCGCCGACAAAAGCGGAAGCCAACATCGCAAACAACACCTGCTTGATCAGCGCAGCCGGATAACCCGTCTGCAAAAGCCGCTGTTGCAACCCCAGTGCGACCCTGGCACGACCGATGATACCCAACTGATGCTTCAACCGTTCAGCCCTGGCCAGTTCAAGAAATTGCTGCACACCGCGCTCGCTGGCAAGTTTGATGTCTTTTTCGGAAGGTTTTTTGCGACCCTTGGGTAGCGTTGGATGCAGCGGAGCCAGTTGCTGAAACATTTCGCACAGATGGTCGCAGATATCCGGAATTTTTGCTTTACTCATGACTATCCTGACTTGAGGCAGGCGGAGTGGCTCCGCCTGCTGTGCTAACTTAACCCGTACAGATCAGGGTCGCGGCTGCGCTCGTGTTGCTGCTTAAGCTGGAATTGCTAACCTGTACAGGAAACGTCAAACCCGCACCAGTACAGCTTATCGTAGCACTTGCACTAAGCGTATAACCGGTAGGCATACCGCCTCCCATCACACTACCTCCCAAAGCAGCCAGCGCGGCAACTGCATAGCTGCCGCTGACCGAAACTCCTTTGGCCGTATTGACCACATAACCGGCATAGTTGGTCGCGAAAGCCGAAGACACGGCACCAGCCACCCCGTTCATCGCCGACTTTTCAGCATCACTCTTGACATCGACAAACTTGGGCAACGCCGTTGCCGCCAGGATACCCAAAATCACGATCACCATGATCAACTCGATCAGGGTAAAACCAGATTGATTTTTCCCAAATTGTTTTTTCATTTCATTCTCCTCAAGTAAGAGCCGCAGCCCCATTTTCAAATTACCGCACAGACCTGAATTAATATTTCCGCAGAAACAATAAAATTAAGGCTACTTTAATTATAGGGCAATTCCTACAAGGTTGCAAATAAAAAATGAAACAATCTGTTAATTCTGAAAAAAATCAGTGCCACTTGCTGTGGGTGCAAATTATTTCACACGCTGAACTGATTATCACCCTATCCGGAAGAAAAATTCACCCCCCGTTCCAGGTTAAATGCAACACAACAACCCGCGTAAAATTATAAAAAACAGATAAATACTGCCCAATAACAGTAACCAACCCACCCGTTGCTGATGGCGCAACACAAAACTATCGAACTGATCACGCGGGATATCCAACACTTTGGTGGCACGACGCAACGAAATCCATCGATTGGCATCCTCTTCAATGCCGCGCAACATACTGGGGCGTAACAACAGGAACAAGCCGACCAGCAGTGCCACCACCGCACCGGTCATACAGAACAACACCAGCGCATCCAGCATTCCTTCCAGAAACTGCGGGGGCAGATGAATCGACAAGCGTTGCAGCGTAAATTGCTTGTCGAACAGCAAACCAAAATAACAGAGTATATAAGCTGCTCCCAAGATGGCCGACACACCAAAGCTGCGGTGATGCCGATAAAACCAATGTTCGATGCTGATACTTTGATCGAGAAACCTGAGCAGCCAACGCGCTGAAATCCAGCGATTTAAAAATCCGCTAATGCTTGCCACCCGCTTCGACTGAAAAATATCCAGCAATCCCAATACTATCCCCCCTAAGGAAACCACCAGCAGGGAAATCGCTAACCCATGCCACAGCATAAAGTTCGACGCGTTAGCCAGCATTATTCAAAATCCTGTCAGAAACACCATTAAAATATTTTCCCATTCAAGAGCCAGTCCCCGAACCATCACCGATGCATTGATGCCTTGCCCAGATCCCACATCGGCAAGAAGACCCCCAACGCCAGAATCAGCACCATGCTGCCTAGCGCAGTCAGCAAAATCGGTTCGATTTTTGCGCTGATTGACTTGACGGCTTCTTCGACCTCGCGTTGATACATATCAACAATCTCGAACATCATGCCATCCATATCGCCTGTTTCTTCACCCACTGCAATCATCTGCAACACCACCGGCGTAAATATCCTGGCCGAGGACGCGGTCTGCCATATGCTTTCGCCACGTTCGATCCCATCGCGCATCCGTTCGATGCAACTCCGCATAAATTCATTATCGACCACCAGACCGACCATATTCAAGCCCTGTATGATCGGCATACCGCTTTTAAAAGTAAGCGCCAAACTCCGTGCAAAGCGTGCCAGGGTGGCTTTAAAAATAATTTCCCCTGCAATCGGCAGCTTGAGTTTATACTTGTCCCAGCGGTAGCGACCCGTCTTGCTATGGATATAAGCGCGAAAACTCAACATCGCAGCCGCAATACCACCCAGCAACACCGGCCAATAATTGACCATAAATGAGGAAAAGCCTAGCAATATGATGGTAGGCAGCGGCAATTCTGTTTTAAAACCCTCAAATACCTTGGCAAACGCGGGAATGACCAACACATTAATCACCACAATCGCGATAGCCATCGCAATCACCACAAACGTGGGATAGCGCATCGCTGTTTTAATCTGCTGCTGCATATCCCGCTCAAATTCCAGGTGATCAAACAACCGGATGAAGGTTTCGCTGAGCATGCCGGTCATTTCGCCGACCTGTACCATGCTGACATAGAACGGTGAAAAAAGCTTGGGATGCTCGCGCATCGCCACACTCAGATCGCGCCCCTTGTCCAGACCTTCGCGCAAATCGCGCAACACGGCTGCAAACGCGGGATTAACCGCAGACTCCTCCAAACCCGCCAGTGCCCGCATGATCGGCACACCTGCTTTGAGCAAGGTATACATCTGCCGACTGAACATCTGCAAATCCATATGGGTAATCGGTTTTCTAGTCAACCAGGAACCTGCCGACCTGACCTGCTTCTTTGCCTGAATCGGCTTGATTTCGATAGGACTGATGCGCATATCCGACAGTTGATCCGCAATCGAACTGCTATTTTCACCCGTCATGGTACCCTGCACCAATTCACCACGACCATTGCGACCTTTATAAGTAAATGTCGCCATGCTCAATCCTCAACCTGGTTGCTGATACGCATCACTTCGACAATCGTGGTGTGACCCTTTTTCATTTGCTCGAGTGCATGATCGATGATCGTCCTGCCCTGCATATGTTTTCTAGCCACCTGAGCAAAATGGGTGGGATTGTCATGCGCTGCGGCATCAATCATTTCACGCCCCATCTCCAGCATTTCGTATACCCCCATCCGACCCCGATAGCCGGTGCCGTTACAATGCGAACAGCCACGTCCATGGCACAACCCGCCATGCTGTTCGCGAGTCACACCCACCGCTTTAAGCCACTCACTCTCCTGCGGCGATGGCACATGCGGTTCTGCGCAACCTTCACAAATACGCCTTAACAGACGCTGAGCAATCACCGCCTGCACCGAAGAAGCCACCATAAAACGCGGCGTACCCATATCCACCAATCTAAACAAGGTGCCCGCTGCATCCCTGGTATGCAAGGTAGAAAACACCAGATGGCCGGTCATGGCGGCACGCAAGCCAATTTGTGCGGTTTCGGCATCGCGCATTTCCCCGATCAATATCACATCCGGATCCATACGCAAGGCAGAACGTAACACCCGCGAAAAGGTTAAATCAATTTTTTCATTCACCTGCACCTGATTGATCCCTGGCAACCGATATTCAACCGGGTCTTCAACCGTGATAATTTTTTGGTCGACTGAATTAATTTCGGCCAGTGCCGCATACAGAGTGGTTGTTTTACCACTACCAGTGGGGCCGGTGACCAGCACCATGCCATTGCTGCGCCCGATCACCTCCCTGAAACGCTTCAGCATGTATTCTGGCATACCCAACTTGTCCAGTTGCGCCTTCCCGCCTTCCTGGCGCAGCAAACGCATCACCACTGATTCACCATATTGCGTAGGACAGGTGGCGATACGAACATCTACCCCCTGCTCTCTGAGACGCACATTAAAACGTCCGTCCTGAGGCAAGCGCTTCTCGGATATATCCAGTCCAGACATCAGCTTCAACCGCAAGATTAGTGGCGGTGATATTTTCGAATCGGATTCAGTCTGCAGATGCAACGCGCCGTCGATACGAAACCGAATCATTAATTTCTTTTCTTGTGGCTCGATATGAATATCAGAGGCACGTACTTGCGTAGCTTCTTCAAAAATGGATTGTAGCAACTTGACCACCGGTGCATCCTCGACCCCGGCGGAACTGGCCATTGCTCCAAAATCCACATAGGATTCACCCAGATCCTCGCTCAACTCGCGAGCCAGGCCGGTGATTTCTTCGGTACGCCGGTACCCCCGGTCGATGCTGTCCAGCAACTGCCCCTCGGTGACTACTGCCAGGTCTATATCGCGTTTGAGAAAGCGCGTTATTTCATCATAGGCGAATAAATCGGTTGGATCCGCCATCCCGACCAGCAAGATACCATTACGCTCCTCAAGTACCATCGCTCGAAATCGCCGTGCCTGATTTTCCGGCAACAATCGTACCTGTTCAACATTGATGTTATAAAGCTTGAGGTTAATATAGGGAATTTTGAGTTGCTTGGCGAGTGCTTCGGATATCTGCTCTTCGGTAGCAAAGCCATTTTCAGTAAGCACCCTGCCTAGCCTGCGACCGCCGCGTTTTTGTTGTTCGAGCGCAAACAAAAGCTGATCCTGTGTGATAAGCTTTTGTTGTACCAGTGAATCACCTAAACGAATTTTGTCGGGACGCGCCATCTTTAACCCTGTGTATAATGACAAAAGTGCTGCCAGCTAATGCATTATAGTATCGATATCAACCTATTGCAGAATTCCTTATGTTCCATGTGCTCTTGTACCAACCGGAAATCCCCCCCAATACCGGCAACATCATCCGCCTGTGCGCCAATACCGGCTGCCAGTTGCATCTGATACGACCGCTGGGTTTCACGCTGGATGACCGAAAACTGCAACGAGCCGGACTGGATTATCATGAATTTGCTACCTTGAAAGTTCATGAAAATCTACAGGACTGCCTGCAATTATTTGATCAAACGCGCGTATTTTCCTTAAGCACCAAGGCTAAAAATCCTTTCCACACGGTCAACTATCAGGAAGGTGACGCCTTCTTGTTTGGCCCTGAGAGCCGTGGACTGCCTGCAGAAGTGCTGACACAATCTGGCGACAGGCTGGTGCGATTACCCATGCTGCCGAATAACCGTAGTCTGAATCTATCAAATACGGTCGCGGTAGTGGTTTTTGAAGCCTGGCGGCAATGTGGCTTTGCGGGGCAAAACTAACGGGCATGGCAAATTGCCACCCCTGATGATGAAACCCATCATGCCCGTTTCCCTGATGAACCCACTAGCCACTCCACTAGGTTGCTAAAAGACAGCAACCAAGTGGCTGGTTATCTCCCCA
>CAIRBC010000042.1 GCA_903876685.1 uncultured Nitrosomonadales bacterium
AGATGGCAGCGTCTGGATTTCCATTGATGACTCTGAGCTTCACTACCTTAAAGTGGCGGCGGATACCGTATTTGGTCGAGCTAATTTTGTTGGCACGATTATCTGGGAACGTCGAACAACGCGTGAAAATCGTAAAGTTTTTTCAAGAAATCACGAATACCTACTGGTCTACGCTAAAAACATTTGCGAATGGACTAAAATACGCAATACTTTGCCCATTACCAATGATGTTAAAGGTCGTTACAAGAACCCGGACGCAGATCCTCGCGGCCCTTGGCAATCTGTGTCAGCTAATGTTCAAGATGGGCACGCAACACCACAACAATTTTATTCGCTTGTTGCGCCAAATGGGAGAGTGCATACCCCTCCAAAGGGGCGTTGCTGGGGTTATGACCATTCGAAGATGCTAGAGGAGATTGCAAAGAATAATGTCTGGTTTGGCAAAGGCGGCAACGCAGTTCCGAGAGTAAAGAAATTTTTAGCGGATCGAAAGACCGGCCTGACACCTGAAACTTTGTGGCGTGCAGAAGATGTCGGTACAACGAGTAACGCCAAGAAGCATTTACTGGCACTGTTCAAAGAAATTACTTTATTCGACACTCCAAAACCAGAACAACTAATTCATCGCATACTGGTAATTAGTACGAATCCTGGCGATGTTGTGCTTGACCCTTATTTGGGATCTGGCACTACTGCTGCTGTAGCTCATAAGATGAATAGAAAATACTTGGGCATTGAAGTCGGCGAACATATAAAAACCCATTGCGCTTATCGCCTGCAACAGGTTGTTGCAGGCGAGAGCGGCGGTGTTTCAAAATTATTAGGATGGAAAGCAGGCGGCGGATTTGATTTCTACCAACTCTAACGCCCCGGATGATGCACTGAATAAAGCTTTTCGTCCTATCTATTATCTGGGATGCAAAACCAGTTTCACGGCGGCTATAAAGACGGCTATTGACGACGTAGATCCAAGCGGCGGTCGGTTGGTTGATTTGTTTTCTGGCACGGGATCGGTTGGTGCAGCACTGGGAGCATATCGAGAAATAACGACTGTTGATGTACAGGAATACTCACGCGTTCTGTGTGCGGCGGTATTAAGCCCACCTCCTTTATCACAAGCAGCGATAAAGGAGGTTGTCACACACGTCCTGCATAATGAAATCACAAAACTGATTCTATGGTGTTTGCAGCCGCTAATTGAGTACGAGCGCGAATGTATCGAAGCGTCTCTCACTGGCAATACTGAAGCACTTGTTGAATTGCTTGAATCGCATCCGCTGGCGGCGCGTGCCACGTTTGTCCTCACATCCCCTGCCTCATGCCTTGATTATGCCACATGTGAAGCACTTCGTAGATTACATGAGACGGGCTTATGGCAGTCAGCCGAGACTACTGTGACACGCTATTTCGGAGGGTTGTATTTTTCATACGAGCAGGCGGTCATGCTTGATGCTGTTTTATCCATTGCTGAATACTCCGATGAACAAACCAAAAATACATTAAAAGCTGCTGCACTTAGCACGGCAAGCCAACTTGTGAATACCGTTGGTAAACAGTTTGCTCAACCCATCCAACCCAGAAACAAATCTGGGATCGTGAAATCTGGCTTGGTAAAAGTGGTGCAGCGTGATCGCACGCAGGACACGCTGGAGTTATATCAGGTGTGGCTAGGCAAATATGCCGCGTTATCTAGTGCTATTGGCAAGCCTCAAACAATTCGTCATGATTATCTCGACGCTATTACACAGTATGGCCCGACCTTCTCTGTGATATATGCCGATCCACCTTATACGAGAGATCATTACAGCCGCTATTATCACGTCCTTGAAACAATGTGCCTGCGGGACAATCCGTCAATATCGCAGGTAATGAAACATGGAAGTCTTGTATTCGGTCGTGGCGCATACAGGGTGGATCGTCACCAATCAGACTTCTGTATTCGCTCTACTGCGCCAACCGCATTTGAGTCGCTTTTCAAGGCTGCGCGAGAATATGATCTTCCAATAGTGCTTTCATATTCACCGCATGAAGCTGACGATGGCACACACCCAAGGGTTGTATCAATGAGTCAGATCATCGAAATTGCAAATCAACATTACAAGCGCGTCGAAGTCTGTTCGGTTGAAGGGGTGACACACAATATGCTCAACCGAAGCGGCCTGAAATTAAAAAAACGCGATCACGCTGAGGTGCTAGTAAAATGCTTTCGTTAAATATTTATTCATCATCTACCATATTCCAAAAAGGTGCGGCAGGCCAAATCTGCCGCAACTTTTTTATTGAAATTTCTTTTTTAAGGCGTTTAGCGTTTCCTGCTGCAGTCTCTTTTCCAACCTCTTCGTTAAGAAAATTGGATATAGTTAAGTAGTGAGCACTGTTCGCTGAAATGATGTGATAAAAGAAGTTTTTTGAGCTTGTGCGAATAAATATTGCAATTGGCATTTGACCATTGATGGGCATAAGTCCTTTGCTGGCATCAAGTTCAATCGCGAAATTGACGCTGCCTTTGCTAGAAATTTTACGAATCTCTCTATCGCCGCGTTGTCCCTGATCATCAATGTGTGTCAAAATTAAATCGGACGCATCGCCAAAATAATTTTTTGCAGCCCATTTGCCAACGTCTCTTTGCTTTTTCCCCCTACCTTTGGTTAGCTCTCCTATAAAAACAAAGCTTTCATTTTCTGGGATGATGTCAGAATCAACTTTCTTACCTGCTTCCTTGCGGATTCTTCTTGTAGCTTTTTTAACGCTGCATTTTGCTTTGCAGCTTCAATTAAACTTATTATTTGATTAAAGCTATTTGATAACTCATTCATA
>CAIRBC010000043.1 GCA_903876685.1 uncultured Nitrosomonadales bacterium
AAAGGTGATGGTGAGCCTGGCACGCAAACCCTATGGCTGGGTCTGCAACGTCTGGATGATATTGTAGCCATGTGGCGTGTAATGGCTTATGCGACACAAGTCACCGTGTCCGGCAGTGCAGGCTCTGGGTAAAGATCAGCATTATAAGGCGTACCAAAACTCACGCTGGCCTGGGCATTGCTGGCTACAGCAGAAACTCCGCCAGGTGCGTCTGGCACACGGGTCGGAATCACGGGACTGGAGGCAGTCGAAGCGCTGCTGTTTCCAGCCCAATTGCTCGCGGTCACGCTAAACGTATAGCTGGTGCCATTGCTTAAACCCGTGACGGTGAGCGGGCTACCAGACCCTGTCGCGCTAAACCCGCCCGGACTGGATGTTACTGTATAAGCGGTGATCACCGCCCCGCCGTTATTCAGTGGCGCCGTAAAACTTACCGTGGCCCGAGCATTGGACGGCACCGCAAGCACCGCGGTGGGTGCTGCTGGAACCGTTGCCGGTGTAACAGAACCCGAGACGCTAGACGCCACACCCGTCCCCACCGAATTAGTCGCAGTCACGGTGAAGGTATAAGGCGTGCCATTGGCAAGCCCGGTGATGACATGGCTGAGTGAAAGCGAGCCAGCATTACTGTCCACACCGCCCGCCGGATTGGAGCTTACCGTATAGCCGGTAATAACCGCGCCGCCGTTGCTGGCTGGTGCCGTGAAGTTCACCACTGCCTGTGCGTTGCCGGGTGTCACCGTGCTGATACCAGGCGCATCGGGTGCAGTCGCCGGAATCAACACACTGCCGGAGGCCACTGACGCTGCCCCGGTTCCAGCCGCATTGGTCGCAGTCACGGTAAAGGTATAGCTCGTTCCTTTAACCAATCCGGTGATGGTATGGCTCAAGGAGGGTGAGCCAGCATTGCTATCCACACCGCCCGCTGGATTCGATATTACCGTATAGCCGGTGATAACCGTGCCGCCGTTGCTAGTGGGTGCTGTAAAATTCACCAGCGCCTGTGCGTTACCGGCTGTTACCGTGCTTAGCACAGGCACTCCTGGTAGTGTTACAACGGGCAAAGCAAAAGAATCAAAAGACTGTCCGCCGCGCACCAACCGGACGTAGTAGTAGCTCGTCTTAAGGTTGGCATAGGAATCGCCATCGTAGAAATAGACGCCCCACGCATAGGTTGGACCCGCAACATACGACGAACCAGACCAGAAGTACGACGCAGGAGTGGCAGGGAATATTAGCTGATTAATGGCAGGACTGGAACCACAGGTTTCCACGATGGATTGAAGTTCCTTGTTGTTGGGCAAACGCCAGTCGGTATGTGCCGCGTAACTGGAATTTTTAGCCTGCAATAAAGCCTGTGACCAGCTATAACTGGCAGCACTACCCGTGGCACAGGCGGCACCGCTTGTTCCTTCGACACACTGCTTCCACATCAGCCCCGTCAGACTATGCGTCACTGTGCCATCGCCATTATCGGTAAAGGCGCTAGTCGGCGTAGCTTCGGCGGTACTCGCGTTGGGACTGCCTGCGGTACAAACCGCCCCGGCCTCGAAGGCGATAGAAAACAGACCGAGCAGAACGGCAAAAGAGATCAGTTTATGCATAACAATATGGCTCCCTAAGGCAACTAACGGACATGGCAATGATGCCACCCCTTGTAATGAAACCGCCATGTCCGTTTCCCTCACCCCATCCCTCTCCCGCAAGCGGGCGAGGGGGAGTAAGTCGCTACGCGTGTTTCACGTTAATACCAGCAAAATAACTTCACTAAATAAGCCAAAAAATCACTTATTTTCTGAACAATTCTCAATCCAATCGGGTGCGCTTGCGCACCCTTTGCAATGCATCACAAATTCTGGTGCGTAGGCGCACCCTACGAAACTTCAATCACTTTTATTTATTCCCTCATAGGGTTGCGGCTTAAGACTTTGTCCAGCCAATTTCAGACAGCACGCGACGTTTAAGACCCAACTTCAAATAACCTGCTTCTCGGACTATCACATAAGTTCGTCCTGCCCGGCGCAAGGCCGAGATGAGGCGAGCAAGCTGTGCTTCAGCAAACAATGTCTCGGGTTTAACCTTTAACGATCCTTCCCTGTCAATCAATTCGTATTTCCAGCCCTTCTGTACCAGCAGGACGCAATTTTTATAACGCCGGGCAAACCAGCGTATTTGCCCCCGATAGGAAGCCACCGACGCCGGTTCATAGCGGTTGACCAGCCGAAAATGAGCCACATCCAAATCAAAGGCGCTGCGTGCCCAGCTGTGTTTTTCCCATAAAGCTTGCGCAATCCGATGACTAGCCGCGTGCTGCAAATGTCCTAGCGTGCTGGACATACTGGCACGAAAATTTGCCAGTAGCCCCGGTTTCCAGTTTACGACCCATCCGTCCGAGCGCCTGCTGATCAATGTTGCTGCAAAAACGTTCATTCTTGCCTCTGCCTGCTGTAACACCCGGCGACGTGGCAAACGATAGGTACGTCGTATCACATAACCGAGAAAGTCGATGCCGGTACCTGTCACCTTGGGCTCGCTTAACGCCTTGAGTCTTAACCCCAGTCGCTCCGCCAGAAAGTGCACGATTGCATCGCGCCAGATCAGCAATTGCGCCGCGTTTTCGTGTACCAGGACGAAATCATCCACATAGCGCAAATAATGGCGACACTTGAGCTGATGCTTGACGAACTGATCAAGCTGATCGAGATAAACATTGGCAAAAAACTGGCTGGTCAGATTGCCAATCGGCAAACCTTTCCCGGCTGGCGCATTCTTGAGACGCTTGTGCTCGGGCACCCTGGCAAAGGCACTTGCAGAACCTCGCTCGACAGCAAGGCTGGCGGTATCTTGCTCAAGAATCGTGCGACAAAGCCATAGACAAAAATTGATTTCCGTATGAAGTCCGTTTGGCAGTTCGCTATTTTGAGCCGCGCTGATATCAGAAAGCAGACGCTTGTGCTTTTTCCACACTTTTTCAGCACGACAACGTAGCAGACCGTACAATACATTTCGGTCAATGCTGTTGAAATAATTGGCAATGTCCAATTGCAGGAAGTAAGCCTTAACCTTGCCATTGCGCGTGGCTTGACGCACAAAATCCTGCAGACGATCAACCGCCGCATGGGCACCACGGCCTTTACGGTTTGCGTAGCTGTCGTGAATAAACACCGGTTCGAACCAGGCTTGCAGGCGTGGTGCCAGCCAGTGATGCACCACCCGATCCTTAAAATCTGCGGCGTGAATTTCACGCGCTTTGGGTTTGTCGACGACAAAGGCGATGGTGCGGGAGGGGCGCCATGTCCGATCGTTCAAGGCATCCCGTGTCTCGATCAACTGATCGAGACAGCGTGCTTCATATGCCATCGTGTTGCGAGCCTGTCGCTTGCCCCGCCTGCATTCAACATAAGCTGCATACAGATCGCGAAAGCGAACCGGCCCGCCAGTTTCACTATCCGCCGCGCACCAACCGGACGTAGTTGTAGTTCGTCTTATTGTTGGCATTGGAATTGCCATCGTTGAAATTGACGTTCCACGCATTGGTTGGATTCGCAACATACGACGAACCAGACCAGAAGTTCGACGCATTGGCTCCCACACTTGCCGGGTGCTGGTCTGTATCCAAAAAAGGAATCAGGGCAGCCCACCCCACCCGCTGCCCATCCCATCGGTAGGACTGCGTGTATATTTCTGCCCAAACCGGCGACTGGCTGCCAAACCATCGGCTTGGGCGGTGGGAGCGCACAGTGATTTCGGCTCACGGTACTGCCCCTCGAGGCGCACCTTCAGGCCGTCGCCGGGTAGAGGCATTTCCCTCTTCCCCGGTGAGCGATCGACGCCACCCCCCGCTCTGTTTCGAGAGGGAAACCGTCAGT
>CAIRBC010000044.1 GCA_903876685.1 uncultured Nitrosomonadales bacterium
GGGTCGATTCCGGAAATGCTCCAAGGCCTCAGGGTTGAGCATCGCTTCAATATTCTTTACCGGTTCGCCGTGGACGACACAGCGCACCGCCAGTTCGACCAGTTTGCCGCTCTTGGTGCGCGGAATATCGGGTACGGCCAGAATTTTTTCCGGTACATGTCTGGGGGTAGTGTTATTGCGAATGGTGCTCCTGATTTCCTTTTCCAGCGCATCGCTCAAGGTACCGCCCTCTCGTAACTTGACAAACAGCACAATACGCACGTCACCCAAGCTGCCGGGAGGCCAGTTTTGGGCAATTACCATGGATTCAAGCACTTCAGGTAGACGCTCCACCTGCCGGTAGATTTCGGCGGTGCCGATACGCACGCCGCCAGGGTTGAGCGTGGCATCCGAGCGACCATAGATGATCAGACCGTTATGCCCGGTTATCTCACAGAAATCTCCGTGACACCAGATGCCGGGGAACCGCTCGAAATAGGCAGCTCGATATTTAATGCCGTCGGTGTCATTCCAGAAATACAGTGGCATCGACGGGAAAGCCTTGTTACACACCAGTTCACCCTTAACACCTCGCACCGGATTGCCCTCATCGTCGTAGACATCCACCGCCATGCCCAGTCCACGGCATTGTATTTCACCGCGCCAAACGGGCAGGGTCGGGTTGCCCAGCACAAAGCAAGAGACGATATCGGTACCTCCAGAGATAGACGCCAGTTGCACATTTTGTTTGATCGACTGGTATACAAAATCAAAACCCTCTTCAGACAACGGACTGCCGGTCGAAAAAATCGCACGCAGCGGCGTGAGGTCGAAATGTTTATTCGGGATCAGCCCGGTCTTGGACAAGGCATCGAGGTATTTGGCAGAGGTGCCAAAATGTGTCATGCGCTCGGCTTGTGCATAGTCGAACAGTATGCCATTCCAGACGAACGGACTGCCATCGTAAAGCAGCAGCGTTGCTCCGCTGGCCAGGCCAGTCACCAGCCAGTTCCACATCATCCAGCCACAGGTAGTGAAATAAAATACTCGATCTCCAGTGCGTACATCGCCATGCAGCTGGTGTTCCTTTAGATGCTGTAGCAGAGTACCGCCTGCGCCGTGCACGATGCATTTAGGCACACCGGTCGTGCCGGACGAATACAGGATGTAGAGTGGATGATTAAAGGGCAGGGCGGCAAAGGTGATTGAGTCAACTTCGGCGTGGCGCGCCACGAAATCGTGCCAGCCAAGTGCCTTGGGAATTCCAGTCAGTGTGCAGGTTTCGGTTACATAAGAAACGACGATGACTTGCTGCAGCGTAGGCAGTTGTCGCGCCACCTCAGCCAGCTTGCCCAAGACGTCGATGACTTTGCCATTGTAGAAATAACCATCGACACCGATCAGCACTTTCGGTGCAACCTGACCAAAACGATCCAGTGCACCCTGCACCCCGAAATCCGGGGATGCTGAGGTAAAAATGGCGCCGATGCTGGCGCAAGACAACATCGCAATGATTGCTTCAGGCAGGTTGGGCAGCCATACCGCTACCCGGTCGCCAGCCACCACGCCCAGCTCAAGCAAGCCGGCAGTCAGCTTGGCAACCTCGGCTTGCAATTGTTGCCGTGAAAGGCTGCGCTTGATCCGATCTTCGCCCCAGAAGACCATTGCCTCGGGATTGCAGGAAGGCCGCAGCAGGTTTTCGGCAAAATTCAGCTTTGCCTCCGGAAACCAGGATGCGCCCAGCATCCCTTTAAGTGAATCCAGTTCCAGTACGCGCTCACCGGGAATGCCGATCACGTCACAGAAATCCCAGACGGCGCGCCAGAATAATTCAGGTTCTTCGATAGACCAACCCCATAGCGATTCATAGTTCTGGTGGGTTACGCCGCAAAATTGTTGCAGATGTTGCATGAAGGCCGCCAGTTTGGTCTTGGAGATTTCACCGGGAGCCGGTGTCCAGCAGGGATTACTCATGATGATTCCTTAGCGTTATTTAATGGGACATATCCGCTGCAAGGCCGAGTTCCTGTTGCATTTGTTCGCGGATCTTGTACTTCATGACTTTGCCGGTGACGGTCATTGGAAACTCATCGACAAACTTGATGTATCTCGGAATTTTAAAATGCGCGATCTGCTCCTTGCAGAAATCTTTCACCTCTGCTTCGGTCAATTGCTGATTTTCGCGCAGAATGATTACCGCACACAGCTCCTCGCCATACTTTTGATCCGGAACGCCTAGCACCTGAACTTCACGAATCTTGGGATGGCGATGCAGAAACTCCTCCACTTCCCGGGGGTAAACATTCTCTCCGCCACGGATCACCATATCCTTGATACGGCCGACGATCTGACAGTAACCCTGTGCATCCAGCGTCGCCAGATCTCCGGTATGCATCCAGCCCTGCTGGTCGATAGCCTCTGCCGTTTTTTCAGGGTCTGCCCAATAACCCAGCATCACCGAATAGCCGCGCGTGCATAGTTCCCCCTTGTCACCGTTTAGCACGATACCACCGTCATGGTTGATGATTTTTACCTCGCAATGCGGATGAATGCGTCCGACCGTGGACACCCTGAGCTCCACGGAATCAGTGGTACTGCTCTGAAAACTGACAGGTGAAGTTTCTGTCATCCCGTAAGCGATCGTCACTTCAGGCATATGCATCTTGTCAATGATGCGTTTCATGACTTCAATGGGGCAGGGACTGCCCGCCATGATTCCGGTGCGCAGGCTGGAAAGGTCATGGTCGGCAAGCTCGGGAAGGTCGAGAATGGCGATGAACATGGTAGGTACCCCGTAAACTGCGGTACATTTTTCTGCCGAAATTGTCCGTAAGGTTGCTGCCGGGTCAAAAGCTTCCGAGGGATAAATCATGGTGGCGCCATGGGTGAGGCATCCCAGATTGCCCATTACCATACCGAAGCAATGATAGAGCGGTACCGGAATACATAGCCGGTCGCGGGCTTCAAGCTTGATGGCTTCCCCGACAAAAAAGCCGTTGTTCAGAATGTTATGGTGAGAAAGCGTCGCCCCTTTCGGGTTGCCGGTAGTGCCGGAGGTAAATTGTATATTCACCGGATCGGCGAAATGGAGTTCAGTGCCCAGTTGATCCAGTCGCTCCCGTTCGCTAAGGTCTGGAGGGGCTAACAGCTGATTAAAATTCAACATGCCAGGCGTTTGCTCATTGCCCAGACGTATCACCATTTGCAACGACGCGAGTCGTTTCGCGCTCAGTTTTGCCGGTTCGCAACTCGTCAGTTCAGGCGCCAGATGCGAGAGAATTTCCAGATAGTTGCTTTGCTTGAAACTGGGCGAGAGTACCAGCGCACGGCAACTGGCCTTGTTCAACGCATACTCCAACTCGGCGCGGCGGTAAGCAGGATTGATGGTAACCAGCACCAGTCCCGCCTTTGCAGCAGCGAACTGGGTCAATACCCATTCCCTGTTGTTCGGTGACCAGATGCCGATCCGCTCACCCCGTTGCAGACCCAGGCGCAGCAAGCCACAGGCGACGGCATCAACCTGAGTTTTAAGCTCGCTATAGGTCAAACGACAATCTTGATGTCTTACCACGAGCGCTTCATGGCTGGCATATTGCTGGCAGACTTCATCGAAAAATTTTCCGATGGTCTTTTCGATCAGAGGTTGATCGCTGCTTCCCTGTACATGGCTTTGCATACTCATTTTAGTCCTTTCCTGTCGATCCACGCGGGCAAGGATTGCCCATCCTACGGTAAATTTGTTCTCATCCGGCTACACTCTCCTCGTTACGCTCACCTTGCTTGCCGGAGAGGGAGCGAACTTTAACTTCAATTTTTTGCATGTTTTTTCCCTCTCCCTAACCCTCTCCCACAAGTGGGAGAGGGGATAAGTCGGTTTTATTTTATTCAATATAAATCAGTATGTTATGCGAATAAAAAATTTACCGTGTCGCCCATCCTAACAGACATGGCCATGGATGCCACCCTTGATAACCCCCTGTGTCAGACTAGTTGCCGCCTCAAATAATTAATTTTGAGTTGAGGAGTAAGCAATGGCAAATCAGTATACTGAAGCATTTATCGAGCAA
>CAIRBC010000045.1 GCA_903876685.1 uncultured Nitrosomonadales bacterium
CGCTTGCGGGAGAGGGATGGGGAGAGGGAAACGGGCATGATGGGTTTCATCATCAGGGATGGCAATTTGCCATGCCTGTTAGACAAAGCATTAAACCAGACGGCTACTAGGGTAAAAGTTGAGAAATTGGGGATTTCAAGTCCGACAGGCTGCCAGCATAACAGAGTGCTAGTGAGAACTGCTTTCTTTAAACAGTGAATAAAATCTGCGATCTGTCTTCAGGATGTGTTGTGCGATCAATTCGGTTGCCAGAAAATTGACCAAGTCACCTACCGTGACGTTGGCAGTTTTTGCATGGTCGGAAAGTTGCCGTGCATGTTCTATTAAATTATGGTGAGCGAGCGCATGACTTTCAAGATCAACGTAGTTATTCCGCGCAAGAATGGCTTCTTCATCGGCGAAGTGTAGCTTCACATATTCGAGCAGTTTCTGCAGGGCAGAATCAAATCCAGACGGATTTTCATCACGAGTAAGCGCCGAGTCAATCAGCGTATTGGCGAAGTTAAATAATTTTCGATGTTCCTGATCAATAGTCGGTTCGCCGCAATCATAGGACTCATGCCAGTTCAGGCGCAGCACCCGGGCACCTTGATCAACTGCGCTAATATGACTGTGTTGTTGAGGATCAAAGAAACGGATTGAATTTCTCCCATCATTTTTAGCCTGATACATGGCATCGTCGGCGCGCTTGATAATTTCATCTTTGCCGCCCTCATGGTCGAGGAAAACGGTAAAACCTATACTGGCTGTGCAATGATGTTCAACGATTTTAGCTGGCTTGTCTACACAGTTAACGTTTAACAAGTAAGGGTCAGATAAAGTGGATAAGATTTTTTTTGCCACCCTATGCGCCTGGGTAGTAGCCGCAATTTTATCAGCTTCCAAATCACACAGTATAATCACAAATTCATCTCCGCCAAATCGAGACACCGTGTCCACTTCTCGCGTACAACGCATTAGTCGGCTGGCTGCCTCAACAAGCAATAAATCCCCCACTTCATGCCCGTAACTATCATTGAGCGGCTTGAAGTTATCAAGATCAAGGAATATCAGTGCGCAGTACAAATTATTGCGCTTACTGACAGCCATTGCCTGAGTCAAGCGGTCATCCAGTAGTCGACGATTGGGTAAATTGGTAAGAGGATCAAAAAATGCGAATTTTTGAACTTGATCCTGGATTTGTTTACGTTCATTGATGTCCGATATAAAATTTAAGGTGGCCGGACGACTTTCCCAGTCTATTTTAACGCCACTTATTTCTACCCAAATAATGTGGCCATCATTTTTCAAGAGGCGAATTTGATACTTTTCACCCGAAGCGTCTCCCTGAAGCTGTTTCTGATAATGAGATTTAACCAGTTCCTGATCATCGGGATGAATCAAGTTAAGGAAGTGCAGTTCAAGGGAAATTGGTCCACTATATCCGGTTAAATTTTTCAAAGCTGGATTCATAAACTTGAGCATGTCATCCTGCACCACACCGATTCCCTCATTGGAGGAGTCCACCAATAATCGATAACGCTGCTCACTTTCCTTGATTATTGCTTCAAATTTTCTGCGTTCAGTTGCGTCACGCGCAATACCGTGCAAACCAATCATCTTTCCGGTTTCGTCAAACTCGCCATTAACAGTGACTTCAAGCCATATTTCACCACCCTGCTTGCGTCGGTGCGGCATGGTTAAAGTGGTTTGCCGGATTCCCATCGCCCTCTTGGTTATCTCCAAACCCTCTTCGGTGAGTGATTCAAAAAAATGATGGCCAATTAACTCATCCGGCGTATAGCCAAGCAGATTTTCACAAGCGGGGCTGAGATAGATAAAGCGGCTATCTGCATCATGTTGCCACACCAGCTCCTCCACACCTTCGGTCAGTAAACGATACATTGCTTCGCTATCGCGTAGTGCTTTGGCTGCAACATCTTTTTCAATTGCGATGCTGGCCAGACGAGCTGTTTTTTCGATGAGTAAAATATCTTCAGCTGACGGTGTCTTGACCAGATGATAATAGATGGCAAATGTTCCCAGTACCTGACCGGTCGCCGAAAAAATCGGCTGTGACCAACAGGAGCAGAGGTTGAATTGGGCAGCCAGTTCTTTGAAGGATGCCCAATACGGATGGGCGGCAATATCATCTACCAGGACTCGCTGACTGATGAAGGCCGCCGTTCCACAGGAACCGACACCAGCCCCGATTTTAATGCCATTGATGGCTTCATTATAGGCAGTTGGCAAGCTAGGTGCCGCACCCGTAATCAGATATTGGCCAGACTTGTCCAGTAGCAAAATACTGCACACTAGATGAGGGTGCAGTTGCTCTACACCCAGCACAATATTTTCCAAAACCAGTGCTAGGGGATGGTCGCTCGCTATCAGTTCCAGGCTGAAATTATGAAATTTTTCTATCTCCAGCACACCTTGAGTAAAGGATTTGCTATCGCGCAGTTCACTCATCACTACTTCAAGTTGACTGAATACCTTATTAAGTAATAGCGCTGTGATCAGCGAGGCTGCCAGCGCAGAAAAAATGAACAGTAACAGCGAAAAAATGAGAATGTCGTGCACCGACTTGTCATAACTTATTTTCTTCCAAGCGACATCAATGATCGCGCTAATTTTGGTATTCGGGACGTTTACCGGAATCAGCGTATGGAAAATTGACTTGTCTTTGAGGGTGATAACCTCACGCGTTGAGAGCTCCGCACTCACCAGATCATTGCCGATTTTAATTCCCAACGGTTCGGACAAGTCGCTGTGCGCCACCAGGATGCCGGAACGAGTGATGACTGAAATACCCGCTATGTCGTCTTTCTCGTTAAGTTGATAGAGTTGGTAACAGTGTCGTCCAAGCAGACCAGACAAATCTTCAATGGAAATGTTTTTCCCCAAGCGGCTGACTTCTTCAACCATCCCTTGAATTAGTGCTTTGGAACGTTGGGCTTGCGCATTAAGATATTCGTTCTGGAAAGAGCGTACCTGGATGTAGGCATTAAGAGCCAGTACCGTCGCAACGATGCAGCATACTGAAATAATGACTTTGGCTTTAAGAAAGAGTTGCATTAACGATTTCAGAAGACGGCATCATTATCCAGATGATTGACTACGTTTTTTTTAGTGACCAAAACCGTACCCGTGATAACCGAATTAGTCGCAGGCAGCTTGCCACTCTTGAGATAATCCACCAGCAAGTCAATGGCTTTGCCGGTAATCTCCGTAGGGTTGTTTATGACGGTAGCCTTATATTGGCCGCCCTTGGCAATCTCGGCATAGGCCTCCTTCTGACCGTCAATTCCGACTATCATCACTCGTGTCAGTCCAGCCTCGCGCAAGGCTTTGAGGGAACCCAGGGCCATTGCATCGTTAAGCCCATATACCAGGTCAATTTTGTCGCCGTAGGTGCTGATGGCCTCCTTCATTCTTTGATAGCCGAGTTCCATGTTGTAGTCGGCGCGGTAGCTTGCCAGAATGTTGTATTTTCCGGCTAGTCTGGGATTCTGAATGATGTTCAACATTCCGCTCTCGCGCCCAATGCTGGCGGGCTCGCCAGGTATGCCCAGCAGTATGACTATATTGCCGCCGTTAGGTAATAAATTCTTGACGATATATTCGCCCTGCAATTCACCCGCACGCCACTGGTCTATGCCGACATAGGCGAGATAATCACCATAAAGCGGCCGGTCAATGGCGACTACCGGGATGCCACGGTTCCGGGCTTTTTTGATGGAGGCCATGGAACCGTATTCATTGACAGAATTAACAATCAGCCCCTTGATCCCTTTGTCGAGCAGGGCTTCAATTTGTTTGTTCTGGGTGCTCTGGTTGTTCGCTGCATTCAGTACCGAAATTTTCACCCCATTTGCTGCCGCCTGGGTGTAAGCCATCTTTTCCATGGCAAGGTAGTAGGGGTTGTTCAAATCGGCATGGGCAAAGCCAATTGACAGTTCTTCAGACAGCAACGAGCTGCTGAACGAAAACAATAAAGAAAACACATACCCCAATATAATCCGCATACGGAAAAATGAAAAAATAATGACTTCTGATCAAAGGAATATCTGATCCCGTTTCTGGATTTTATCGGAAAATAGCTAGCCTAGGTGAAGGAATACAAGTATCTGAACAAGATTTATTAAAAAATAATAGGTAACTATGCACTGTCTATGCCACAGAGGGCGATTTATATTCTAACGAGCATGGCACACTGCCGCCCAGATGATGAAACCCGCCACAAAACAGGCTGGGGTCAGGTCTTGACAATACGGTTCATAGAAGACAAAACATGAAGTGGTGTTATGGAGAATAAACCTAAAATCCTCTGTTACCCTACTCCAAGCCCCGTATCCCTAACGAGTTGAAATGTTGGTTGAGCCTGTATTTTTGGCACGCATGCCAATATTTTTTCGATAATATAATTAAGCATGACCTTCCAGACATCAATTTTCGCCAACTGTAGCGCGGCCTGACGAATATGATCTATCCCATTGCGAACATTGCTAATCATGGACTTTGTTTTGTCGCTTGAACCTAACGGGCATGGCAAATTGCCACCC
>CAIRBC010000046.1 GCA_903876685.1 uncultured Nitrosomonadales bacterium
ATAGGTTGGGGTTTATGGAGCGCTTACAGAATAAAAACCACAAAGTAAGTAAGATCAGCGCCTACGAGTTCACCTTCCGCAGTTCAGTGGAGCACTACTATCCACAGCACCCCTTGCCTGGACATAATTCCTTGTCACCCAAAATACTCAATTCATTCGGCAACCTTTGTTTGATTAGCCACAGCAAGAACTCACGTCTCAGCAACTTTATGCCGAAAGCGAAACAAGAATACTACCGAAATAATATCATCGATAGCGTCAAGCAGCATTTGATGATGGATTATGAATCATGGGATGCGGACAGCATTGGCAAGCACTACGAAGCGATGAAGAACGTACTATTGAATAGCCTTTAAGTTGTCCTGAATTGTGATAAAAGTTTAATGAGTGGAGCATGTAACTAAACAATACTGCTCTAAGTGAAAGACGCAGAATCGTGCGATCTCCATGTTCACATACAAGGCGATCCGGATTGATAATCTTATATGCAAGTGTTCATTAAAATGTGAAATTACGGAACAAACGCTATTGGTTTGCGTCACTACTCGTCGCAGTAGAGGAGTATATTCTGCTGGCAATTAAATAAACCGTTGACATGCAGTCATCTGGCCAAAACCACCGAGAAAAATCATGCCCTCACAAAACGACACATTATTACGCCTGCTGACTATGCTCCGGCATATTCCGCAGCATCCACAACAAATCACAGCTAAGGAACTCACAGAGCGTTTGGAAGCTGATCAGTTTGAAGTCAGCAAGCGCACCGTTGAACGTGATCTGCTGTCGCTTTCAGAAATATTCTCGCTGATTTCCAATGAAAAATCACGCCCCTACGGATGGAGCTGGAGCAAGCAAGCCAACCAGCAACATGAGGAAATCGAACAGTTATTGAGCAAAGCGATCACCGTAGGAAAGTTTGCCAACTTCAGCTATTCCGATGCATTGAGGGAAGAGACACGCGAGATGCTATACCAAATGCCCCTCACACATGATGACCATATCCACATGAAGAACGAGGATGGCCGGTTTGGCAAAATCAGCATATTTGACTTGATTGAGAACAAAAAAATCATCAAGGACAAGAAAACCGATGCTGTTTACCACTTTACCAACACTGAGCAATTACTTGAAGCAGGCTGGGTGATTGACTGACAGATTCGACGGCGCGTTGTTGCGCCGTCGCTATGCCTACTACCTTTCGTGGCAACCATTCGGATGACCGGAATGACTGGTCGTACCCGTATTTGTCGATCCGCAATATATGCAATGCTGCCCGTCACTGCCGTGTTTGTGACAACCAATGGGATGTCCAGAGTTGCTGGTCGTGCCATAGTTTGTCGAATTACAGAACACGCAATGCTTTGAATCCCACATGTTCATGACAGCCGTTAGGATGCCCTGACAGATTCGTTGTGCCGAAGTTTGCAGACCCGCAATATTTACATTTCGTCGCCATTTTAAAATTCCTTCAGGCTGATTGTCCGTGAATTTTTTCTTCAAAATCCCCATACCGCCCATCATACTGCAATGAAATGATGCCAATGGGGCCATCGAGATTTTTTGAGACAATGATTTGTGCTGTGCCCTGTTCTTCAGACTCAGGCTCGTAAACCTCGTCACGATAAATCATTAAAACCAAATCTGCCGCATTGGCAATAGCTCCCATTCCCGGCAAGTCCATTAAAGTTGGCCACTTGTTGCAACGATCTTCAATTTCTCGATTAACCGGAGATAAAACAATGACAGGGACATTTAATTCTTTCGCTAAATCCTTGAGATAGCGGGATATGCGAATGACTTTACTTACGCCGTCATCATTCATTTGTTCACCGCACAACTTCAGCTCGGGAAAACAATCAACAACAACCAACCCCACCCCGTTGACTCTTAGTTCTAATCCTCGCAACTGTTCACCCAATTCCTGTTCTGACACCGACGTTAGCGACGAATAATGTATCGGGGCTTTGTGCAGCACATTGAGAGCAAGCAGCATTCGATCGGTCTCATCATCAGCCACATCGCCACAGCTCAGTCGATGACGATGAATTTTCGCAATTGATGCGATCATATTTGTAGCCAAAACTACACCGCCTGTCTCGTTTTCCACGATAGCCACGGGCAGTTTGTTATCCAATGCGATATGCATCGCAATATTGCGAACAAGGTCGCGTTTTCCCATAGAAGGTCGACCAGCAACAACGATCAATTGACCTCGCTGCAAGCCTGAAGTGTAATGATCCAGACTGGGAAAGCACGTGGCAATACCAGAAAGAGCTTCTCCATATCCCATCGCCCGGTTGATGCGCTCATTTGCATCGGCTATTAACCTCGAAAAGTTTAGAAAACAGTCATCCTTGACCTCAGCAACTGATTCTAAAGCTTCGGAATTCTGCTCATCCAAACGCACTACCTCTGCCGCCAGAATCGGTCGTAGCGGGATTAATTTTACAAATACATCTTCGACCAAATCGACAGTAATTTGAAGTTTGTTAATTCTTGCATAAGCAATAACTGTTTTAAGTGTACCTTCAAGCTCTCTAATATTATTCGTCGCACGCTCTGCAATATAATGAGCCACCTCTTCACAGATAGGCATTTCATAATCGAAAGATTTCCGCAATAAAATTTCAACACGCGTATCAAGATCTAATGGTTCCAAGGCAACAGTTACACCACCACCAAAACGAGAAATCAGTCCAGGATCAATTTCCAACAGTTCATTTGGGTGAGTATTGCCAGCCAGAATGATTTGTTTTCCAGCCCCAACTAACTCATCAAAAGCATAGAAAAGTTCTTCCTGGGTTTTTCGCTTCCAAGAAAAAAACTGAACACTATCAATCAATAGCACATCCAAACCATGGTAAAAATCCTTGAACTCCTGAAATTTATTGGTCTGATAAGCACGTACCACATCAGCGACAAAGCCATCGGCATGCAATAAACAAACCTTTTCATCTGGTCCATCAATACGAATTTGGTTAGCTATTGCCTGCAATAGATGTGTTTTTCCAAGTCCAACGTCCCCATAAATGAACAATGGATTGCTTGATAACCTTGACTGATACGCAACCTTTTTAGCCTCAGCTAATGCCAATTGATTTGATTTTCCAACAACAAAATTATCAAACGACAAGGAAGAGCCAGCCCAATATGGGCTGTACGATACTTTATCAGCGGTATTCATTAGTTTCTCCAGTCAACATTCTGCGTAATCCGTCTTCATTCAGCGGAGTGACGACATCGCCTTCCAGCGCTTTCATCATGCAGGCTGCGCGGGTGTGGTTGATACGGAATGTGCGTTGAACCAATGAAATCGACGGCGTGCGCGTTTCAATCAGCATTTCCCTGACAGCCTCAAACAGCGGGTCTTGCCTCGCGTCTTGAGTAGTAGCAATATTTTCAAAGCGCCGGAAATCCTCTGCAAAAAACAAAGGAATAACGCCAATGTTGCCATTGCAGTTCTTGGCAACAATCAATTCTGCCTTTCCTTTATCCAGCAAATCATGACTGTATAATTCTTCACGATAAATAAAAATAACCAGGTCAGCCAACTTCTCAATAGAACTCAGATCAGACAGCAACGGTCGCTTATCCTGACGGGCTTCCAAGCGACGATCTAATTGATACAAGACGATGATCGGTACATTAAGGTCTTTGGCTAATTTTTTGATTTCCTGCACAATTTCCAAAAGTTTCCTTCTGCCCCCCATCAGTTGCAAGTAATCAATAATGATCATTCCTAAATTTGGCATCTCATCAATAAGTCGTTGAGATCGTGATCGTATATCCGTGCCAGTGACCGATGACGTGTCACTCATCGAGGACATGTCATCAAGATAGTTTGGTGCATCCGTAAGTTTATTAATTGCATCGCCCAACTTAGACCAGTCATCCTCTTTTAAACTTCCGCAACGAAGAGACTGATCGTTGAGTCCGCCAACTGACACCATCAGTCGCCGTGCTAACTCAGCCCCTTCACACTCCATACTGAATATGGCAACAGGCTTTTTCAGTTGTAGTGCGACATGCCCGGCAATACTTAACGCAAAAGCCGTCTTCCCCATCCCCGGTCGTGAGGCCACTACGATCAGGTCGCCAGACTTAATACCCGATGTAATATTGTCTAAGTCGGTAAAACCAGTTGATAACTGTTTTACCGCATCGAACAGCGGATCTTGCTTGGCTTCGTGACTCATTTCTTCTCCCATCGGAATGTTTTTATCAGGTGCGTATTAAGCGCCCTGATTGCGCCACGCCGCGTCGCAGTCGATCACAAGGGTTATCAGCCAACGCTGATCTCAGTTTCAACTCCACCGCATCGTTTAACCCGACATACCAGGTGCATGCCACGAGCCGGTCACGATGATGCTTGAATTGCCATGCTGCATCATCGAGAGCAATCCATGGAGTCCAGGATCGCCCTGCTATCTCGAGCCATTTCAATATCTCACCCTCGCGCCGGGCTTGCATATAGTTATCATCAGCCCACTTTATTTGCGGCGTCACACCAATAATGCGCGCCGCAATGTCAGGCGAAAACCTGGATCGCAACTCTTCAAGGGTAAATTGGATGCGCCAGGTTGAACTGATCACAATTTCGACGCATGGAAAATCGCGCATGACCGATTCGAACCGCGCCAAGTGACAAAATATCTCGCTAACAGGTGTGGGTTCACCGTCATACTGAGGATGCAGTACCCCATCGAAATATAGAAATAAGATCATTGAATTCAATCCATTAAGGTTCGACATATCGCTGGGCATGTTTAACACCACCAACTCGGCGCGACGCATTCAATCACATCGCAGCAACAATCCCGCGTAACCCTTCAAGCGCCCCGACCGGCAATGACACACCTTGCTTGTTATACGCCTTGGATATTCGCGCATCAGTGGGATTGATACGAATCAAAAAACCCTTGTTAGTACATTCAGAAAAGTGCCGAATACTCGGCAGATTCGTGCCGGCGCCGATTTCGATAGTGACAATATTTTTGGCACGACTGACCCACGCATCAAACTGAATTTCTTGCTTCTCTACCGCATCCGCAATGAATCGCCAGTCGTTGAACATCAATATTTGCGGCCTAGCCAATTCATGGCAGCGCGGACAACGCGGCAATGGGGAAACCAGTCGGCACTGATCCAAATCCACCTCCGGCTGAAATTCATCGGCAGGCCAAGTCTGATGGCAATTGCTCATGCATTGCAGCTGATGGATACTGCCGTGAATCTCACAGACGGTATTTTGAGGAAAGCAAGCCTTTTGAAATTGCCCATCGACGTTGCTGGTGTACACAAACGCTCCATGCTGCAATGTCGCGCCCATCTCACGCAACAATCGAAACCCATCATGAGGCACGGTATCCCGATACAGCTTCAAGCGGTGTCCATAAAATCCCCATGCCCGCTCCGGCATTTTCATAAAAGCCTCCGGAGACGCGATACGATGAAAATCGATATTTACCTTCCCCAACGCCGGATACGCTTTCCAAAAACCGTTCTTACCTCGAAAATCCGGCAGGCCGGAATCCACCCCCATTCCGGCACCCGCCGCAATCAACAAGCCATCGGCTTCCTTGATGGCTTGTGCGGCACGTTGATAATTTTCTTCGAGTGTTTCTGCTGTGTTCATGGCATTAAATTTCCGTAATTGTGAATCTGGTTAATGAAAAGCCAATTTATTCAATAAGTTACTTAATCTTCTTCAGCGTTCCTGAAAATCCGCATGCTGCACCATGGTAGCCGGAACAATTATCTTCGCTAAGTTCAGCAGTATCTCCTGAAAACTTGGCGGTAATTGTGCAAACCTGATCATCTTGTTTTTTGAGCAGAGTCAGCGTGTTGCCGGACAATGTTCCCGGACCATCAATAGTTCCAGAGCAACCGGATGCATCGGATACATTAACAGCGACCTCAAAACCTGCCGGTGCCACTTTAATTTCCATGCCGCCATCACCTTCCAGCTTCCCCTGCCAGACACCTGCGATTTTTAACGGCTCAGAACCTTGTGCCGCCTGGGGTGGTTGTGGCGCAACCACTTTTTGTGCACTACGTGATTTTTCAATAGCATCCGTAAATGCACTTTTCAAATTAATTTTGTCGCCCAGCGAAATGCCGCTAACTGATACGACAAGCTGATTCTGGTCATCGAGTTGAGATTCATACGTTATCGGCAGCTGATATTTGTTACCGGCGACCAACTTGGCTTCACAGCTGTATTTCTTGATTTTTTCATCATATGAGCCGGCTCTGGGCAACTCAATTTTCAAGTTTTCCAGGATCTCCTTTTCCGTTAACCCTTCACTTCCACCGAACTGGTCGATAATTATTTTCCTGACCAGTGACGCAGTATCTTCATCTGAGCGTTTTGGCGGGGTCTTCGAACAGCCTGCCAAAAACATACTCATTACTCCAACAGCAATAACACCTGAAATTTTTCCGTTTATCGCATACCTTTCTAATAAAATTCAATTAGTTACAAACAATTACAATCCGAAATACCTATGACACGTGTTTCGTCAAGGTTGTATTTAGCGCCCTTATTGCGCCAAACTATGTCGCAGTCAGATAAACCGCCTATTGTTTTTGAAAACACTCATCGATCAAACTGGCTTCGGATTTCAACTCAACCAGCCATTTCGAAACAACGTCGGTATCTTCGTCAAAAGCCTGCGTACCATCAATGCGCACAAGTCCCTTCATGAGAATCAGCCCCGGATCAGGTTTTTCCAGTGCGGCTTCATCTTTTATCAGCCTTGTCCATGTACTTCCACCCGCAGTACCAGATATTTCCAACCACTTTGCAGGCTCGAGCTTTTCATTGACCCATTCCAAAAATGGCTCAAAGATGTGATCTTGCCAAAGCGCCTCTTTGCTGGAAAAAAGCACAGATGTCATACCGCCCTCATGAAAGCAAAATAGACATTGGTAGCCGTCATGCGTGGTTTTTATACCGACATCAATATCAAGCAACATGTCCCAGTGCTCCTGCCAGTTCACATGTACGCTTAATCCATCACGCGACAGCCAAACCGAGAGGCACTCTGGATAATTTATAAAACGGAGTTCCATGCCTTTAGAGGTGGCCTTCGACACGCGAATGGGTACCGCAAAACGCCTATTATTTCTCTTGAACCAGCGTACATATGCACGCTGAATCCGAGGATGCCGGAGATGTTGTTTGTTCATAATTTTCACCCTTGCTCTTGATATACCGCGACACATTCGATCATGGTGTTGTTGTGGATATCGAGAACAGCCTGAATTCCGCCGCCTTTATCCTCCTGATAGCCACCGGCCAGATTCCATGCAATCGGAATACCTAAAGAATGAGCCGCTTCAAATACGAGCCTATCGCGCTCACGCAACTGCTCTGTGGTGAGGAATCCGCCGAACGGATCGTTGATATGAGGATCTGCGCCTGCCTGATACAGAATCACATCGCAGTCGCGCATTTCTTCAACGCGTTCACGGATACGCGACAGGAAATCATCAGCCTGAAATGCGGCTTCATATTCGCGTCCAGCGGTGTAATGCTCAACCCATGATTCAGCGTGATGTTGCAAAATCAACTCTTCCGTTCCATCCCCATCGTGCATATCGAAATCAAGAATACCAACTTGATCGACTAGACCCTCCGCCTTCAAAACCATGGCGGTCACCATCAAACCGTTAAATGTGCAAAAACCAAAACCAGAGAAAAACCTTGCATGATGAAAACCGGAGCACGGCGCAGAGGCCACACGACCATTACGGATCGCTTCACGTGCAGCGGCCAGCATGGAGCCTGAGGTGTAGTGCAAGGATGCAGCTACTTCCGGCAATTTATTCTTGAAACCGTTATTGACCTCACATGACAACACCCTGTCTACATAGCCTGGGTTATGAACCATTTTGAATTGATCGGCGCTCACAGGTTCAAAATCGATGATTTCTATCGGCAGGCCGAGTCGCTGCCAGGCACCAACTACACGAGCCGGTTTCCCGGCGCTGGGTGAAAAACTGCTGAAATTGGCAACCATCTTCGGTGTATAGAAGACTGGGATTTGCTTCAATACGCCGGTGTTATTCGTTTCGTTCATTTCGTTCTCGTCAATTGACTAGGGATGCGTATTAAGCGCCCCGACTGCGCCATACTGTGTCGCGCATAGACAATATGATCGCCACATCGACAAACAAACTGACCGGAGCATATAAATGGACGCTGCAAATATTGTCATTAAGGTGATTGGTATTGGAGGCTGCGGTTGCAATGCCATCAATCACATGATCGAGCGGGGTTTAGACGGTGTCGAATTTATTGCCGTCGATACGGATGAAAAATCATTAACCAATAGTCACGCCGCCGAAAAACTCCAACTTGGCACCGTAGAAAATCAAGGACAACACACCTGTTTCGACGTAAAAATTGGTCAATTGGCAGTGCTAGAAGATCGTGAAGCGATAACCCGACTAATCGCTGGAGCAGATATGGTGATCCTGATAACCGGACTGGGTGAATGCTCCGACTCCGGCGCTTTGACTGTGATTGCACAAATTGCCAGCGAACTCAATATATTGGCTGTGACACTGATTACTTATCCGTTTCCATACGAGGTAAATCGCATGGGTTGGGCAGATGGAGCGCTTGGGGAACTCCTTGAAGACTTAGATATGCTGATTGCTTGGCCGAACCCGTCTCCGGAAATAAGCGATCAAATTAATATTCCCAAAATAGTCAGCACTACCCATCAATCGATATATCAGTTTGTCGCGGATGTTACGGGAGCGATCAACAAGGAGGGACTCATCAATTTTGACTTTTCTGATCTTCGTTCACTTTTTGCAAATAGCGGATTAGCGACATCCAGTTCAGCCACCGCATCAGGCGACCATCGCGCAAAAATGGCCACTGAGCGAGTCATCGAAAACATGGCCATTTCCGGTGCTAGTGGCGTAGTGGTAAACATAACATCCAGCAACAAGCTAAAACTCAAGGAGATTGCCGCTGCCATGGAGTGCGTGCAACTTGTAGCGCCGCACGCGACCATCCTTCTCGGTTCAGTTTATGACGAAACTATGGGAGAAGCATTGCGAGTGACCGTCGTGGCAACGGGGTTGAAAACGCCTCATGACTCATATTTGGGTGATTCGAAATGATTGCAGGCCCTGATCGCGCCGAAGTGGTTCATGGTTCCACGGTCACGGAACCAGTCAAATTCGTTCCTACAATCAAAGTAATTGGTATCGGCAAGTGCGGCCTTGAAGCAGTCAACTACATATCCAAGCAAGGTTTAACGGGTGTCGAATTAATCGCCATCGATAGCGATGCTGAAGCTTTACGGCGTAATCACGCAACGACACAATTGATAATTACCCAGGCAAATATCCAAGAACGTGCCATAAGGTTCGATCTAGACGTTAGTTTTGCAATGGCAGCAAACAGTCGAGCACAAATCAAGGAGTTACTATCAGGGGCGGACATGGTCGTCGTTATCGCAGGAATGGGCGGAACCACTGGCACCGGCGCTGCATCTGTCATCGCGCAGATCGCACGCGAACTCAAAATACTGAGTATTGCAATCGTTACCCAGCCCTTACCGTTACCCAACCGTTTACGTGCATATGAAGGAAATCGTGAACGTTTCGCCAGAGAAGGCATCAAGCTTTGCCATATTTATGCGGATGCCTTAATTGTCCTTCCCAATCCTCCAATAGAAGAGGCTGAAACCAGCGTTCCTGAATCCTATAAGCGAGCCGATAGTTTGATTTATCAGTTCGTCTCAGGCTTGGCGGGACTCATCAACAATCAAGACTCAATAATTGGTAGCCTTTCTGATCTTAGATTACTGTTATTCAGAAGTGGCTTCGCAAAATTCGGTTCCGCCACTGCTACTCGACGGCATCGAGCAAGGATTGCGACAGAACTTGCAATAGGGAACACTGACATTTCCAACGCAAAAGGGATATTGGCAAACATCATCTCGGACGGTTCATTAAAGCTCAGCGAACTGACCGAGGTGATGGAGTGCATCCAGCTAAACTCGGATAACTCCAAGGTGATTCAAGCTATAACATATGACGAATCTATGGGTGACGAATTGCGCGTGACCATCATGGCGACCGGTTTTAACCTCTCTCGTCACTTGTATTCGGGCGATTCGAAATGATCGCTGGACTCAAATTAGCCGAGGTGTTGCATCACTCCAAGCTGGCGGTGCCGGACCAACCTGTTCCAACAATCAAAGTAATAGGCATCGGCAAGTGTGGCCTTGATGCCGTTGATTACATGATTGCGCATGGCGTAAGAGCGGCAGAATATGTCGCAATCGACACCGATGCAAAGGCACTGGCAAGTTGTCATGCACGCGAGAAAGTAAAAATAGGCGACTGGTTTTCACCAAGTGACGCATCGGCTCTTGAAAAAGCTGTCGATCAAGAAACGATCAAAAATTTGATCGGTTATTCGAACATCGTGTTTATTGTTCTTGGGATGGGCGAAAATACTGCAAGGCATCTCGCACCGCTTATCGCCCAGATTGTTCAACCGATGGGCAAATTGTTAATAGCGGCAGTTGTCTTACCAGCTGATACAAAATCAAAACACATTGATTACAATGATAAAAATCTTATTTTACTGTCTGACAATGTTCATGCACTGATCGCCGTACCGGACAATTTTGATGACACCAAAACCGCATTGCACCGCGCGGTAGCCGGTATAGCTGAACTTTACCGGGACGATGGACTGATGCCCTGTGATTTTTGGGATGCTGCCCTCGACTTTCTTGGTGCGGGGATGTGTCTCATGGGAACGGCTTCCGCATCAGGAACAGATCGAGCAACAATTGCCGCTGGCAATGCCATTGCCCAGCTTGCCCGACAAAATATTGATCTTAGCCGCCTGCGCCGAAAAGCGATTGTGAACATAACCTCATCCAGTTCGCTCCATCCTAATGAGGTTGTCGAAGTGATGAATTGCGTTAAAGTATCCGCAGATATCAGGCAATCACTCATATCGGCAGGTACAGCCGTAAATGAAACAATGTGTGATGAACTGCGCGTGACCGTATTTGAATTTACACCGAATGATCAAGACATAGCGGTGATTCTGAATCAACCCGATCAACTAAGCAGTATCTGAAAATTGGCAGGCAGCAGACGTTGATTTCCAACATATAAAACGGATGAAAAATGGCACCTGGAAACGTTGGAATTTTCTTTGTGATCAATGGAGTAGTTATTGCTGATGCAGTTTCACTTGATCAAGGCGAGCACTATAGCGACACGATAGGCTTCAGCGGTCACTATGATTTCTGGCTTGCGCTTGGTCCAAAAACACCCACAGAACAGCTATTCAAAAGCCACGCCTACGATTATTTTCCACGCGGTCGCGTCGTCTATTTCAAAAAATCCAATAATTTCAGGCTGTACGCAGACCGCTGCATAAGCAAAATCAGCATGGCGAATATCGCCGCCGCGTTCAAGTTGCCGACATATCGGGTGGCGCGGGATGAGCATTATCAATGCGCCAAGTGCAATACGGAATATCTTGATATTTGATAACCGCCGCCCTACCTTGCTTTTTATGACTTAAGCTTACCGTCTGCGTCACTCCTTGTCGCGACCAACCAATACAATGATTTTGACACTCACCCGGTCAAAACCATTCCGGTCACTGCCAAGGAAAACATAATGCATCACACTTATCGTCCGTCTGATTTAGAGCCGCTAACCGGCGCTATCCGTGCGCTCCACTCGATTGATGGGCTGCCGTGTATAGAACTTAGGCTCACTGGAGAAGCATTCACTCTGCTGGCATCGGCGCAGGATGTTCCTCCTCCACTGCGCCACTATTACGCAAAAGTAGGAAAGAAACTGACTGATACAGTCACTCGCTTAAAAAAGAATCTACGATCAGCTGAATCTGAAGGGGCGAAATTGGAGAGACGCATCAATTCTGCTATGGATAGCGTGGGATTGACTGATGAGGATATGAGCCGACTTCGTCATGTCAACCATCGCCTGATGGAATTAGAAAAATCACTTAAACAGATGGCGGATGGAATGTGCGAACGTCTGGAAGGGCTTGATCCTGCTGGTGTGGCATGGGATGAGTGGGATAGTACCGAGATTAAACTTCGGGTCGAAATCGGCCCTGACACTGAGCGCCCCGCTTATAACCCTGATGAATGGGCTGAAGCCGGACTGATGGAGCCGATAGAAATCAGCATACGAATTACGCGAAGTTGGAAGCTGGATGCAATGGAAGTGAAAAACCCATGGGGACTCGATGACGTGCAGAACCATAGCGACATGGGCGGATGTGAAGGTCACCCCATGCAGCATTTTAACCAGTGCTATCTGTTCCATGAACTTTGGGATCATGCCAACGTTGGGCTATGGGGTATGTTAAATCTGCGGGCACTATGGATTGAAATTCTTCCCCATCGTTCCGGCAATTTCACGATTTAATTGATGCGGACTCTTGCGTCATCTCCGCGAAAGCGGGGATCCAGCGCTTTTATTTAATTGAGTTCTCGCATGAGCGGGATGACAAAGTCGAAATACGGCATCGGGAGCAACGCAAATGAAACATAAAAAAACCGCAAACTGGAACAACCGGAGCAACGAACAGGAGCCGAAAAACTTTGTTCGTGTCACCGTCAAACGCTGGCTGAAGCAAAACGCGCATCGCTTCCTGAATGCGCCCAGAATAACCGACAAGCATAAAAACGGCTTTCACTTGAAATTCATCGGTATTACAAAACAGCTCGTGGTCAGCATACATCAAGGTTGGGCATTCGAAATCTGGGTATCCGATGACCAGGATAATTGCTGGGACATTCTCACGGATTTTGATCTTGCAGTGGAGCAGGATGACGCTGGCCGATATTACTGCGAGTTATGCTTAGAAGAGCACAGGGAGTTTTATTCGTCAGTGCGTGAAATTTGGGAAAAACATAGCCTGGAACCGCTGCTGGAATGGGCAAACGAAAACTTTCGTCCGAATCGCTGGCTGTGTCTTTTCGGTCAGCCGAATGACTGTAAATGGGCAAGGCTGGTTGATGAGGAACAATTGCCTGCACGCAGTGAACCGGGGAGTTTTTACGCCGCCTGTCCGGTCGTTGTAAAAAGATGAATATGTCATAAAAACAATAGATTGGTACGGAGATTTGGACGACGACTGTTGCGCCCAATGGCGTGGCATGCTGCTCCGTGCCGAATGGATGCACGGATGCCAAGATGACGATGACAAATCGAAAGTTTGCTGGTGGTGGGCAGTCAGCAGCATTGAAACAGGCGCTCAACTTGTTGCGCCACCAAATATGTATGCTCCCTTCGCCCATTCCGGCGTAGAGGCGAGGAATTATGCCGAAGCTGCTGCACGCTCCTGGGCGATAGCTAAGGGCTACAACAAGCACAGCCCATTAGAATTACACAACAAGCGAAATCTGAAAATGCGCCCGCTTTGACGAATGGACAGACATAATGAATGCGCAATTAGTGCCTTGGTACAACGGGGAAAATGCTCGCGCGAAATGCTACGATTTGCATATTTACGCGCGAGAATCCGGCTCTGAAGGGTACGAGTTTTGGTGGTGGTGTATCTGTGACGAAACGACAGGCACAACTGAATATTCCTTTGACAAAATAGATGGAAGATTTTTGACATGTGCAGAAGCAAGGCAAGATGCTGAAGCAGCAGCGCGCCGCATCATCGAAGCGAGGTACTCGGCGCTGTTTTACCACCTGTTTAAGTGGGACCCGCTCTATCATTGAAGCTGTAAGGCGAAAAATTATAACCTATTGAATTAAAATAAGTTACTGCTCTAAAACCAAAGAAAGACTTCCTATGCCGCAACTCATCGAATACCTCGACAAGACCGAGCAAGAACAACAAAGCTTTGCCGGAAGCCTTCGTTGGCATTATTCCATAATGGAACTTGACGGAGTTCTGTATATTGATTTTACCAGACACAGCCAATGCGATGAGGTAACTGCCTGGCTCGACTCCAATGATATCAAATGGAGGCCGCGCGTAATAAATCAAATTTGCTGTAAACATAATAGTATTCAATTAGTTATACATTTTTACCAAACTGATCCCGTGTATCGAAAAGTCGCCGGACACCTCGAAAATTCGGATGGAAGCATGAAAATTCCAAATGCGTCTTTTTACTACACGCCTCTGACAGATGTAATGAAAATGGCTTTCGAGACCATCCAGAAAATGTATGAGGAATTTGATAAACTTAGAGAAAATTCTAACGAGGGGCGAAGGAAACCCGGCTGTTTTCAGCCAAGGGGATTGATTTCATAGCTCACTCTGAAATCCTCCGTTGCACTCAACATGATCGCCCAAGAGGTATCCTGTCAGAATATTTTGAGAGAATGTTGTAAGAGTATTTCAAACCGCGAGATGAAGTTCCGCGTAGCGTGCATTGGGTGAGTTTAGCAACACGGCATCCGCCTATTCAGCAAAATAATAAATAGAGTAAATCATGCCCATAAATCAAGAAAATTTTGACATTGCAAAACAACTTTTTAATAATTCTGTTTTTGTTATTCCGACATTTCAACGTCCTTATTCATGGGATGATTCACAGCTACAAGATCTCATTTTTGATATTAAACATGCCGCCACGTCCGGTTCATCTCAGCATTATCTTTCACCGATACACGTTATAAAAATCAAAAATCCAACACTACCAGAGTGGCTTGCTTATACTGATTCTGACAACCCCGATCTAAATGAACTGACTTCTTCAGTTTTTCAAGACCGAGAGGGTTTGAATCAAAATATATACCTTGTAGTTGATGGGCAGCAACGTCTGACTACTCTATTTTTGTTGTTCTATGCAAAATTTGGTACCGGCACGTTCACGGCTCTATCAGGCAAAATTATTCCACGTATGATTTTGAATCCAGCTAATGATCACGCGCATTTTCGTAACCTGTTGGGCTTAACTTCACCGTTCAGTCATATAGCAAGTCGCAGTCAGGGGAAAATTTCAGATATATTCAATTCCTGTAAGGCAAGTGTTAAATCAATGAATCCGTCTGAAATCAATGTTCTCCAGAACGGCCTAAAAACATTACTAATTGAATTGGATACACATTATGGGTTACGTGGCTTCCTGACTTTGAATGATCGGGGAAAACAGCTGACCCACTTTGAGAAATTCAAAAGTTTGCTTATGGAATATGACATATTATTCGGAGCGGAGGCGAATCCGCAAAAAATTCATCATGTTTTTGGAAAGGGTTATGGAGCGTTAGACGCGGTTTACTCGCCGCTTCGCCCTTCAAAACTGAGCGGAGATAACAAATCGCTGTTCACCGATGACAGATTGCTGGGTGTGCTATCAATTGATGTCTGGATGCGTGCAGAAATTCTCAATGAAAGTGCCGAATACCATTTTTCTCGGTATAGAAAAGCGAATCCAGCTCCTGCTGATGTAGGCAATTGGCTTGATAAACTTGATCAATTAGTAGCACAGATTGTTGATTTGACATCGCACCTCGTAGCCAAAAATAATTTAGCTTCACCGGTCCATGATCTAACATTGAATAGAACTGTACACGACCACTATCGCGTTATTTGTGACAGCCTTGGTCTGTCTGATAGAAGCATGGCTTTCGCTCTAAAATTCAGGGCTGAACATGGTGGCGAACTCCACGAACGGAAATATGATATCACTGTTGATAATTCGGATGCTTTGAACCTAATTCAGGGTGAAGCTAGAGATCTCGTTGGCGCTATTAGCGGTGATCCTGACCTCACGGCAGATAGCAAAGAATCACTTAATGGCATAATCAACGTGATTAATCTTGCCATCGCTGCCGAACCATCGACTTCGGTGCGAAAGATGTCCGTGCTTGACCTAGCTGAATGGATCGAACTTTTTGTGGTGCAAATGGGTAGCCGTCTAGATTACGTAACTACGTGGCGATCCGCTTTCAGCCCTAACAAATCGGATCAAGTCGCAATAGGTGAATGGGCTTGGTATGCTACAAACTATGGTGCACGACGTGTTTTCTTCTCGAGTCTGCTTTCGCAAAGTGTTGGTGTCAATCACAGAAAGGTTGTGTCTCACCTGTTGGCAGAATATGAATCAGCCTTACGAGTAAAAAACATATCCCAGACTACCGGATTGGCTCATGGTGAGCACCTTGATCTTGAACATTTTTTACCCTCGGGGACTGTGAATGGAATGCCTCCTTTTCCTTGGTGTGGCATTCAAGATATAAATGAATATAGCAATATCTGCAATACGTTAGGAAACTTGCTTTTGCTTGATGCACCACTTAATAGAGCACTCCAGTCCCAGATTGGAACAGTCAAGTTGGCTGCCTATGGCTGGGGGATATTTGGTACCACCACGGCGACGGTGATAACTGAGCAGTCCACTCGTTTCACCTCAACCATCGGGATTATGTCACCAACTCTTAAATATGCTCTACGCATTCGAAGACTGGAACTGATGATTTTCGCGTTGAAGCGGTTTTAATTAATTATCAATAATATGCGACACACCAATCAAACGGTGAGATTTATATTTTAACTTATTGAATTAAATAGATTACTTACCAAACACAGAGAAGAATTTTCTATGCCGCAACTCATCGAATACCTCGACAAGATCGCACGAGAAAAACAGCGCGATGTTTTGAGCATCAGCTTTCTTGATTCATCTATGGATTTCGACGAGGTTCTGAATATCGACTTTGATCAGTACCTACCGTTTTTGGAAGTGACTGCATGGCTTGATGCCAACAACATGCCGTGGCAATCTTGCTGCCTACAAAACAGCATTGTGATTCAAGGACGCATCTATGTTGACGTGCCGTTCGACGAAGCCGACCCCGTGTACCAAAAACTCGCCGGTCACCTTGAAAATCCGGATGGCAGCATGAAAATTTCAGGTGTGACTTTTCAATACATGCCACTCTCCGCTGCGATGGAATATACAGAACAGGATGAGCCAGGGTACTGGGAGAAATACTGGGCAGACGATTTCAAACCAAATGATGAAAATTCGGCGTAAAATGCCGAAAACAATCCAAGAATTGTTTTGAAGCAAAATTTCCTTCACCGGAATGCAAGTAATGAAAAGACTTTTTACTTATTTGATGACCCATGATACTGGGTTCGCCCCAAATCCATTCCATGGCACTCTCACGCTGGCAACTTGCAAGCCTGGCATTCGGAGAACAAAAGGCAGGCTTGGAAATGATGATTGGGTTGCCGGATTTGCCTCTCAACAATTAGTAGATCAAAGTAGAGCGAATGGAGCGGAAATCAAACTATATGGACTTATCTACTTAATGCAAGTTGGACAAGTTATGCCCTTTGATCAATATTTTGATGCTCCAGAATTTCAAATAAAGAAACCTCCCTATGAAATCAATAAATTGCAAAATTTGGCCGCCGATTTTGGGGATAACATCTATTCACGCAATGAAGCAGGCGATCCCAAGTGGTGGCCAAATGGCAACCATGATATAAGTTTTACCCCTGATGACACTACTGATCTTTACCCGTAAATAAGCTGGACACAGGAAAAATATTCTGCTATTCTTAGTTCATGCAAATTTATGGACAAAATTTTACCGAGGATATTCTAGAACGTATCCGATTACGGGTGCGTGAGGTATCTACGTTGACCC
>CAIRBC010000047.1 GCA_903876685.1 uncultured Nitrosomonadales bacterium
CGCGGCGAAGGGGGTATCCTGAAATTGCCGGACGGAACCCGTTTCATGCCCAGTCATGACCCGCGCGCAGAACTGGCACCCAGAGACGTGGTCGCCAGGGCAATAGACTTCGAAATGAAAAAACGCGGACTGGATTGCGTCTATCTGGATATTTCGCATCAATCGGTCGAATTTTTACAAGAACATTTCCCGAATATTTTTGCGCGCTGCCTGAGCCTGGGCATCAACATCAGCCAGGAGCCAATCCCGGTGGTTCCTGCAGCGCACTACACCTGTGGCGGCGTGGTTGCCGGTTTGAATGCACGCACCGATGTAGAAAACCTGTATGCGGTCGGTGAAACTGCCTGCAGCGGTCTGCATGGCGCTAACCGGCTCGCCAGTAATTCCTTGCTGGAATGTCTGATTTTCGCTGATGCGGCTGTCAAGGATATCTTAGGCGCCCCGCAACTGCCCATGCCCCCCCTGCCTGCCTGGGACGAAAGCCGTGTAACGGACGCAGACGAGCAGATCGTAATCTCGCATAACTGGGCAGAATTACGGCACTTCATGTGGGACTACGTGGGTATCGTGCGCACCAATAAACGTCTGCAACGCGCCCAGCACCGCATACAACTGCTACAAGACGAAATCCATGAGTACTACAGCAACTTTCATATCAGTTCAGACCTGCTGGAACTACGCAACTTGGTACTGAATGCGGAACTAATCGTTCAAAGCGCGATGTTACGCCATGAAAGCCGCGGCCTGCATTACAGTCGCGACTATCCGGAAATGCAGGAAAATCCTCGTCCTACCATACTGACCCCAAAAAACTACTAATTAAATTTAAGGAATACGCGCAGCTCTCGAAACAACTCCTTATCCAGTGCATCAGAAAAAATAGCACTGTACCGATTGCTTCCTTCCAGACTGAGGCAGACAAAACAGGGAGTGACAACGGTTTGCCTGGAGACCTTTGCTGAATAGCTGATGCCATTGCGGGTAATGACCGTCAGACAATCGCCCGCAAACGAAATCTGCTGCAATGAATCAGGAAGCAGCAGCAAGGCATCGCGAGCCAGCGCATAGGCAAGACTGGTGAAAATCGGCAAGAACAACAGCAGCCTGATAGCCAACGGCAGTGCTGTCAGACAGACCACGATTAGCACCAAGGCATGAGATAACAACAGCAACAGCACTAAATTGTGAGAGGATTTAAGCCGCATAAAATCAGGCCAAGTAAACGGCGGCCATCAACAGCAAACCCAATATCACAGCAGCAAACAACCACCAGTCCTGTTGAGTAGCCTGACTGGGTACTGCAACGCGAAGCTCGCGTGGTGCCTCAATTCGGGTCGTATGCGGCACCTGTAGCATGGCTTCACTAGTCGGACGGGACATTTTCAAGGTCTTGGACAATTCATCCACCTCTGAACTAGTAGCCGTCAAGGCGGCCAGGCGCAAGGTAGCTGCTGTAGAATCAAAAGCCTGAGACAAACCAGCCGTCTGCTTTGCCTCCACTTCATCGATTTTATTGCATCCGCTGGCATCGATCGCTTCCGGCAATTTCCTTTGACCCGCATGAGAAACATCAAGACGCAGTTCTGCGTGCATCAAAGTAGCACGACAAGCGCGTAAATCAGCAGCAAAATCCCTGGCGTTCAGATATCTGTCCTCCAGTTTCTTGGCCAGAGCCTTGGCGACGATAAAATTCAACATTTCTGGTACAACGGGATTTAAGCTACTCGGAATTGCTGCGACGCCATTCAATGTCTGATACATGATGGCATTAACATTCTCACCCGTGAAAGGCGCTTGCCCGGTAAGCATCTCGTATAGCATCACACCCAGCGAAAATATATCCGAGCGCTGATCGATAGTCTTGCCTAGCACCTGCTCCGGCGACATATATTTGGGTGAACCCAACACCATGCCGGTTTGGGTACGCACCGCCGAAGTAGCCATGCGCGCGATACCGAAATCAGTAATTTTCACTTGCCCTTCTTCCAACACCATGATGTTGGAAGGTTTGATATCGCGATGCACGATGCCGTGTTCGTGCGCATATGACAGCCCTTGTGCAACCTGAGCCACAATATCCAATATTTGATCTATAGGCAACAGACCGACTTTATCCATGATATCGCGTAGTTCACGCCCTTGCAGAAACTCCATTGCGATATACGCCACATCACCGCTCTTGCCCACATCATAAATCGTCACGATATTGGGATAATTCAACCTTCCGGCAGCACGGGCTTCCTGATAAAAACGCCCCTCATATTCATCCTTTTCGTCTAGTGCCAGACCGAGATTAATCGTCTTGATGGCAACCATACGATCAATCAGCGGATCCATGGCTTTATAGACGATACCCATCGCCCCCTGACCGAGTTCGCCGACGATCTGATAACGTCCCAACTGGCTAATCATGATTGACACCCGAATGATTTACAATATTATTCAAATTAAACAATCCGCTGTTATCTACAAAAATCAGGCCTGATCGTCAGCGTCTTGCCTGGATCAAGGGAAATTTTTTGTTCGTATGTTTCGTTTTTTTTGCCTATGACATTAATTCGGTGTTTACCCGACATAACAACCAAAGTCAATCCTGTCGAGACCACCTTGCCTTTATCCATACCATCAATATAAATATGCGCACCTTCATGGCAAATCAGTGAAACATAGGCCTCCTTATTGACCTCTACCGGGGAAGTTTCGGCAGCAGACGTCAACGGTTTAACGGGCACTGGGTGTGGCACTGGGTGTGGCTCTGACTTGCGTTTCACATTCTTTTCAGGTCCGGACACCGTCTTTTTCGTTTCAATACTTTTGCTGTGCGCAACGGCAGGCACTACCGGTACACCAGGCAATACAGGCACTTTAGGCAGTACAGGCACTTTAGGCAGTACAGGCACTTTAGGCAGTACAGGCACTTTAGGCGGTATAGGCAGTTCAGGCACTTTGGGCAGTATAGGTACTTTAGGCAGTACAGGTATGGATTCTTTGGCTGCTTTCGGTTCTACCGCGACCGGTGCGCTTGCTGCAGTAAGCAAAACGATACTGCCGGAAGGTGTTCCGCTATGCCAGAGACTGAACATTCCGGTCAGAACCAATAGTAATATACCCCCCAAATACAGCCCGCGCCGCAGCGAGGCTATTTGCCTTAACTTGCCATAAATAGTCGCGAACGGCTTCCCTTGCAACAGTCTCCCGGACTGCTTGCCGGTACGATCTCCAGGAAAGCCGATCGCATAGAACTCGTGTTCTCGCACATGCTTATCGGTACGAATGCCCTGATAATGAAACATCCCTGCATAGGTTTGCGAAAGCCGAGAAACGGCATCATGATATGAGCGCGAAACCAGAATCTGCCCGGCATCGGCAAACGCCATCACGCGTTGTGCAACATTGATGCCATCGCCGACGATGTTGGGTTGACCGTTGATGTCAGTGACATACCGGACCGGACCGAGGTTAATACCCATGCGCACCAGCAACGGCAATTCAAGGCCGGGATCCTCGTTAAGCAGACTTTCGCGGAAGCTGATTGCCGTATTCAACGCGTCTTCAATCTCGCCTAAAAAATTGATTGCCGCACCATCTCCAGAATCGAGAATAATCCGGTTCACCAGCGGAATATCCTTTATCGCTGTTGAAAGATAGCTGTTAAACCGGTCTTTTAAGGAAATTTGCTCGGCAACCGTCTTCTTGGAATATTCGACGATATCCAGGAAAAGTATGCAGCACATGAAAAATTTTTTATCGCGCTCTTCCATTCGAGGTTCCTGTAGGTTACAAGCTATTCCCCAAAATTTCAGACTGCCCTCCGCTCTAGACGGATGTTAAACAATAGTCAGCGTGCTACTCCAAATTTGCGATTCTTTGTCTCAGTCCTGCGCATAGGCTTTGCTGAGACTGCAGGGCGCGCGGCTTTTACAGGTTCAGCTTCGACTGCCGGTGGTTCCGTCTGATTGACTCCTGCCCAAGTCAGCACCTGTGCCACCTCTTTTTCTTCCAACTCGGTCGTCATGCCGCGTTTCAAGCGCGGTGGCAGATTGATAATCCCAAAGCGCACGCGCATCAGGCGACTGACCGGTAAACCCAGCGCCTCAAAAGTACGGCGCACCACGCGATTTCGCCCTTCCTTGAGCATCACGCGATACCAGTGATTAAAACCTGCACCGCCCTGATCCTCAAGTTTCTCAAATTTCACCGGCCCATCATCCAGTTCAACACCTTCGATTAGCGTCTGAGCGATCTGCGCTTCGGTCATTTTACCCTGTACGCGCACCGCATATTCACGTTCCACCTCAAAACGCGGGTGCATCAGATGATTCGCCAACTCGCCGGAGGTCGTAAAAATCAACAAACCACCGGTATTAATATCCAACCGCCCGACAGCAATCCATTTTTGCCCGCGCAGTTTGGGCAATTTATCAAACACGCTGGCGCGTTTTTCCGGATCGTCGCGACTGACAATTTCACCCTCCGGTTTATGGTACAAAAGCACACGTACCGTTGCTTCCTTTACCCCGACATGGATGGTACGACGTTCCGCCTTGATCAGATCACCTTCCACCACGCGCATACCCAGCGTAGCCGGCTCACCGTTCACGCTGACACGACCTGCAGCAATCCATTCTTCCATGGCACGACGCGAACCCAGGCCAGCTTGAGCCAGCACCTTCTGCAATTTTTCGCCTTGTTCATTCATAGAGTTATTTCGCGCCTCTCCAATATGGCTTGCGCCAATGTGCCGCTATCCACCTGTTCCAACTCGCCGCCTACCGGCAAACCCCGTGCAATACGCGTTACCTTCACCCCTTGGGAATGCAACAAGGTAGCCAGATAATGTGCCGTTGCATCGCCTTCTACCGTGAAATTAGTCGCCAGGATCACTTCACAGCGCGTTGCCTGCACGCGTTTGAGCAACCGATCAAAATGCAATTCTTTGGCACCCACACCATCCAGCGGCGAAAGCCGCCCCATCAACACGAAATACATACCGCGATAGCACTGAGTCTGTTCCATCATCAGTAAATCTGCAGGCATTTCGACCACGCACAGCAAAGACTGGTCGCGTTTTTCAGATAAACACAAACCGCACACTTCCTGTTCTGAAAAATTATTACACTTGCTGCAATGCTGAATATTACTGGCAGCGGCCTCCAGTGAACGTGACAACCGCAAGGCACCGGCGCGATCACGCTGTAATAAATGATAAGCCATGCGCTGTGCGGACTTTGGCCCCACACCCGGCAAACAGCGCAAAGCGTCAATCAGGTCTTCCAGGTTGGATTTCATTGTACTCTTGATTGAAAATAAGCATGTAAGCTGCATTGCCAACTTAGTGCCGGTGGATTATACACGGCAGCAAGCATGATAGGGCGGATCAGTACCTTCCACCCGAGATGAACCCGAATATTTGGCTCAGCTAGCCCAATTTGCCCAGGCCATTACTTTGCCCGACCGTATCTAGCCGTAAAACTGGCTTTACCCAACATATTGGCATGTATCATGTAACCCGTCAGCGCAGCAGTGGCATCTGCGGGTATTTCCAGTTTATCGGTTTTTAGTGCATAGACGGTAAAAATATAGCGATGTGGCTTGTCTCCCTGCGGGGGGCAAACGCCGCCCCAGGCCGCCGACCCGAAATCACTACGCCCTTGTATCGCACCTGCAGGCAACAGGGTACTGTGAAGGGCACCCGAATCCGCTGCCAACTCGGTAACAGCTGCAGGGATATTGATCACCTGCCAGTGCCACCAACCCGAACCGGTAGGCGCATCGGGATCATACATGGTCACCGCATAACTTCTGGTGTCTTTGGGTGCACCTGACCATTTCAAGGCAGGCGACTTGTTCAGACCGGAGCAGCCAAAACCGTTGTACTCAAAACTTTGCGAAATCGTGCCGTGTATTTCCGGGCTGGAAAGAGTGAATCCATTGGCCATGGCCAGTGTAGACGAAGCAGCCAAAACAGCCGTTAGCAGTAGTCGATGCATAATTATTCCTTTCATAGTGGCAAGCCAAAATAAAACACCCAATTGAAACTCAAAAGGGCAGTGTCATCCCGGGTGGCAGACCGATGCCGGCAGTGAAACCGCTCATACGCTGCTTGGAAATGTCTTCCGCCTTTTTCATCGCATCATTGAAGGCCAGAACGATCAAATCTTCCAGCATTTCCTTGTCATCAGAAAATACGCTGTCATCCAGCGTCAAACGGCGCACTTCACGCCCGCAAGTCATGGTTAACTTGACCAAACCGGAACCAGCCTGACCTTCCACTTCCACCGTCGCTAACTCAGCCTGCGCCTTCTGCATATTCTGCTGCATTATCTGTGCTTGCTTCATCAAGCCACTCAACCCTGACTTCATCATTTATGCATTCTCCTCTTTTACGCTATCGCCTTAATCGAATCCGTGAGCAGATCCGCGCTCATTTCTGCCTGCGCCTCGCGCACAAAATCGTCCTGTGCGATCGAAGCATTCGCCTGTTGCTGTTTCAATTGTTTGGCCTGCTGCTCCAATACCGCAGGGGTCGGTGTATCGGTTACCCCAGCAACAATGCTCAATTTTACCGGTTTAGCAAAATAATCACCGAGCGCCGTCTGCAGCTTTTCGGTCGCCATTCGCAGATGCTTTTGCTGATCTGCCAGTCGCAAAACAATCAACCCATCGGTGAAACTGTCCAGTGTGCAATGTTTAGCCAGTTGTTGCGCCATGCCTTGCAAATTAAGCTGTTGCAACAAAACACCCCAGTCCACTGTGCCGCTTGCAGGCATTTTGCTGATGACGGTGACTGGTTCAACCGATTGGGTCACGGGGGACTGTCGAGTAGGTGCGACTGGCGTTTGTACGGGAGTTGCTACTAAAGACACGGGTGTAACTGACGGTTGCAATAGTCCTTTTGCCGGCGCAAAAGCCAGCATACGCAACAGTGTCATGGTAAAACCGGCATACTCATCCGGTGCCAGACCGATTTCGCTACGACCGTGGATCGCAATCTGATAATACAATTGGATATTTTCAGGAGTATAAATTTCCGCCAATTCCAATAGACGCACCCGCTCCGGCTCCTCATCAGGGATTGCCTGCGGTACGGTTTGTGCCAGCGCCACGCGATGCAGCAAACTCGCCAATTCCTGCAAGGCAGCATCAAACGCGACACTGCGAGCAGCCATCAGATCGGCAATTTCCAGCAACTTCACGCCATCCTGCAAATGCAATGCGGTCAACAGTTCGTACAAGTAGCCCTGATCGATGGAACCCAACATGGTACGCACCACCGCTTCTTCGACCTTGCCGGCCGAAAAGGCGATTGCCTGATCCATCAGACTCAGCGCATCGCGCATACTGCCCTGCGCTGCCCTGGCGACCAAATTGATTGCGCCCGTTTCAAAAGACAACTGCTCCTGTTCGAGCACATATTGCAACCTTGCGGCAATCAACGCGGGGGGGAGTTGCTTTAGATTAAATTGCAGACAGCGCGACAACACCGTGACCGGAATTTTCTGCGGATCAGTGGTCGCCAATATAAATTTGACATGTCCGGGCGGTTCTTCCAGTGTCTTCAGCATCGCATTGAAAGCAGATTTGGACAACATGTGCACTTCGTCGATGATATACACCTTGAAGCGTGCTGAAGTCGGCGCATATAGCGCACTTTCAAGCAGTTCACGCATGTTGTCAACCTGAGTATTGGAGGCCGCATCCAACTCGATCAGATCAATAAAACGCCCGCTATCGATTTCCTTGCAAGGTCCGCATTCACCGCAAGGGGTAGCGGTGATGCCAGTCGCACAGTTTAGTGCTTTGGCAAAAATTCGTGCAATCGTGGTCTTGCCTACCCCGCGTGTGCCCGTAAACAGATAGGCATGATGCAGTCGATTTTGCAATAAGGCATTGGATAACGCCCTGACGACATGTTCCTGTCCCGCTAATTGCTCGAAGCTTTTCGGGCGCCATTTACGCGCAAGTACAGTAGTGGCTGACATTTACACCACGTTAAAAATGATAGGCCAAACGGATTTGATTAAAGTTGATGCCCTGATTCGGTTTTTTGATACTGCCATTGGACAGATGTTGAAAACGATAGCCGAGGTCAAAACGCTGATGATCGCCAAAGCGTATGCCCGCACCGGCATGATCGCCAAACTCGAAGGAACTGCCAAATTTACGATCCGCATTGATAAAAGTCGGGCTGATCAGATGGAAGCCGATGGCGGCTTCCAGATAAGGGGCACAGGCACCCGGATTTTTTTGCTGAAAGCGAAATACCGGGCTGATGCCCAGGTCGGTGATATTCTGATTATTGCCTTTTGCGCTATGGCCATGCCATCCACCCAGCGTCGCCTCCCAGAAACCGGTCAGCAACCAGTCGCCGCCGGTGAACCATTGCTTCTGCCAGTCCCAGTTGACACCCAACCTGGCCATATCGGTCGCATTACCATTGCCAAACTCGAGTGACATTCCGTCTACCGCACTCGCCTGTGCGCTATAGAGAAAAACGCCCAGTAGCAAACTGATTTTTTTCATTACCCGCTTCCATAATAGGAGGCGAGCCTTACCCCCGGCACTTGCAGTAATCAGCTGTGGCTGCTTCCTTCCGGACCTGACCAGGTTCACCAATCTGCAATGCGGGGAGGCCCGCCAATTCTTTAGCAACAGGTTGTATCCTGCTACCTTGTTCAAAACACATCCTGCGCCACAGGGCGAGGTGCGAAAACTGTATAGGGGTAATTATACCCGAACCAAAGCATATTTTGATCCGAAATTATCAGACTTCCCTGATTCAAGCAAAAATACTGCTAGGTACCCTGCCTGCGCAATCTCAACACACCAATCAAAATTCGCACAAATCCATAGCATAGACGCGCGATCAGCCTTGCAAAATAGTTAGGTCTGTCGCAATACTCTGTGCCAATACGCAGCGCATCAACCGCAATGGCCGACAGCAGACTTTCGCGCAGTTCCCTGGCAAAGTCCTGATGCTGTATCACCAGATTCGCCTCACGCGCCAATAACAGACTGAAGGGATCTATATTGGACGAACCGACCGTCGACCACTGTTCATCGACCACCGCAACCTTGGCGTGCAGATAGCTGGCCTGATATTCATAGATTTCCACGCCCGCCGCCAGCAGTTGATCATACAGCGCATGGGTCGCATAGTGCTGCAATCGATATTCAACCTTGCCTTGCAACAACAGCACCACGCGTACCCCGCGCCGTGCCGCATGTTTCAATGCCCGGCGAAATACACTACCGGGCAAAAAATAGGGGTTGGCAATAATGATTTCGCGTTGCGCACCCAATATTGCTTTCAAATAAGCGCGCTCGATATCGCGCCGATGGCGCAGATTGTCACGCAACAATAACGCAATTTCAGGTGTGAAAACAGCCGCTTCTTCGTGCAAAATAAACTGTCTTATTTCCTTGCCGCGCCTGCGTATGCTTGCCCAGGAAACCACCCCCCACAAGTGGCGCATCGCCAGATGAATCTCTGCCGCGAGCGTGCCTTGCAAGCGCACCGCGTAGTCCAGCCTGGGTGCTGTAAAATCGCTGTGCTGTGGAATATCGTCGATGATATTAATGCCCCCAATGAACGCCACCTCACCATCTATAACCGCCATCTTGCGATGCAAACGCAGCAGGCGGCGCTTACGGCTGCGCTGCCAGGTAAAGGGAGAAATTTCGCGCCTGAACCATTGCACTTGTATTCCCTGGCTGCGCAATTGCTGAACATAATGTTCGCTAAGTTCTGCAGAACCAAAGCCATCAAGCAACAATCTTACCGCCACGCCACGTGCGGCAGCACATTGCAAGGCTGCGGCGACCCGCTGGCCGGTTTCATCCGCCGCAAAAATATAGGTTTCCAGATAAATCGAATGCTGTGCTGCCTGAATATCGGCACATAATTGTGGGAAAAATACCGTGCCGTTCTGCAGCAACACCAGTTCATTATCTGCAATACGGTGCACGCATTTCATTCAAGTTGTGCAGAAAGTGCAGCATGATCGGAAAGCCGCTTCCAGGCACCACCTATATGAACATCGCAGTGCAGCACGGCAAAACCGCGCACATAAATGCGATCCAGGCGCAGTAGCGGAAGACTGGCCGGATAGCTGCGTGCCGGTCGGCCGGTATAAACGTGAAAAACATCCTGCATAGACAATTTATCCTCCATTTCACGGCTCATTTTATTGCGCCAATCGTTGAAGTCTCCCGCCACAATCAGGGGTGCATCGGGCGGAATATGCTTGCGTACATAGTCGATCAGGGTTGCGGTTTGTGCACGCTTGCCTTTGGCAAACAAGCCAAAATGCGCGCACAGACAATGCACCTGTTTTCCTGCAATATCGATCTCGCAATGCAGCAAGCCCCGACTCTCGAAACGATGCGCCGAAACATCCGTGTTCAACGAACGTAGTATTGGGAATCGACTGATTATTGCATTGCCATGATGCCCGGCTTCATACACCGAATTCTTGCCATACGCGGAATGTGACCAGAGTGCTTCCGCAATAAAATCGTGCTGCGCACCTTCAGGATAATCCTGAAAATTCCCTGAATGACTACTATGTGCGCCCTGCACTTCCTGCAAAAACAGGATATCCGCATCCAGTTCGCGCAACCGGTCACGCAACTCATGCAATACCACGCGTCGGTTGAAATGAGAAAAGCCCTTGTGGATATTATAAGTGACAATTTTCAGCATATGCCATTCTACACGAGGCAGCACCCGATGCGCCACTTCAGAGCAGTTTGCTTTGGTATTCATTATCGGTAGTCAGGTTAGGCGCGTTTTTTGCGCCGTAATCCGACATTTTGGCTAGTCCATTTCCTGATACCAGTAAGTACGGCTGCGACTGGTCGGTACGCTAATGGTCGGTTTGATGCCGCCCAGCGCCGACAGACAGTCTGCACCCACGCAATTGGGATCGCCTCCGCCTCCGATCAGGAATGGCACTAATTTATTCGATACCACGCCGTTGATCGTGACACTGATATTGACCAACCCCGCCACGGGTGAGGGGGGTAAGCCGCCACCCGAATAGGTGGAGGAAGTATAGGTAGCCGTAAAGGGTGCAAGTTTATAGCCGCGCGCAATACCCAGATTGGCATTGCAGGAATTGGCAATGGTAATAACCGGCTGATTAGTCCCGAAGTAGGTAAAACCGGCGACCGTCAGCGGCGCATTGACCACTTTTTCCCCTACGCCCAGAGTGAGGTAATAGCCGCTGCCGCTGCCGTCGTAAGCGGTGCTGGTTCCGTCAAACATATTCGAACGAATGATCGCAGCCGAGCCACTGCCGTCATTGCCCGGGTGAGTGTCCTTGAGCATCCAGAGCCGGCTGCGCACATTGGTCGCGGCATCCGTGAACAAGGGATGTTCGCGATCGCCCTGCCCTACCATGACCGCATCATAAGCCGGGGTGAAGATCACATCTGCCGGATAAAAGAACTTGCGTGGCGTGGTACCAGTTGCGCAAACTCCCGTAGCACAACCGAGCGCTGCCAGCTTGTTCACCTGCCAGTAATTGGGGGTCTGGTGAGCGACAGTCGGTTGCAGATCCACACGCCAGACATTACCGCCCACATCGACCGCATACAAACGGTCAATTTTCCCGTTGCCATCCCGATCCACCAGCGTGATGTCGGCTGGCATACTGTAATTCATGCCCGAAACCAGACAGGCAGCCTTGGTTGAAGTACCACTACACGCCGACGCAAAACCCGATAGCTGTGGCGTAGCACTCCATACCAGCGCCCCTGTCAAGGCATCCAGCACATAGATCCCGCGCCCCATGCCGTCAACAGCCGGCGGCTCCAAGTCTTCCGCAGCATCGTAGCCTGCGCTAAAAATCAACACTGGATTAGCATAGCCTTCAACCTGCGCCACTTTAGGGGCAGACCAGGTCTGGCCGAGCTCTGCATAATCCGTGCTCGCGGTAAAGCCGCTCGCGTTAGTCAGGCCGCTGGCATCTATTTTCCACAAGAATTGCGGGTTAGTCGGCGTAGATACATCCAGTGCATAAATCAGCCGCCCGCCCCGGCGCATCGCCAGATAAATATAGGCAGTTCCAGTGGTTCCATTGGCATTCAGTAATTGATAAACACCCGTCGAGCCATCTGCAAAATAGTCCTTGCGCAAGGGAGCCGGCAGAATGCCGGTGGGCGTAGAGCTCAGCAACAATTGCGGACTATTGCTGCGCAACCGGAACAGCTTGCCATAGAACTCGGTCGGAATAAAACCCCAAAGCTCACTGCCGGGTACCGGTAAGGTGCTGCTGGCAGGGTTGGTCTGATTGCCGTTGACGGCACGATAAATACCATCGTTGGCGCCGTAATAAACAATCACACCAGTGTTTCCGCCATAATTTATCACCACCGGCCGCGAGTGCAGCACGTCTCCATGCAACGAAGGACGAATGGTGACGCTGCCGCCGGGTCCCATTTCATCGCCAAAATTATCCTGTCCCCTGACCCAGTTAATCAGCGGATCGCGGGCGGGCGGGGTCGCTGACTGATAGGCGGTGATATGCCCGGTAGCAGGAGAAACGGGGGACTGCGTCACTGGAGCAAACGTAAATGCGCTGCTGCAGGCACTCGGACAGGTGATCGTCCAGGTGCCAACATAGGCACTTTCGTCGGCAAAGGCAGCACCGGTGGGGGCAATATCCACCGAATTACCCGAGATGAAACCGTTGGCGATGCCAGTTACCGTGACCGTGGTACCGTTCCTGCTGATACTGCCGGCAGGGATGGTTGCCGGACTTCCAGACAGCGCGACGCTCATGCTGCCAGTCGCGTTCAAGGCAGGTGTAGCCGTCAGCGGATAAGTGAAACTGGTGCAAGTGCCGCTACAACTGATCAACACACCGCTGACGACATAGGCACTCTCATTGGCAGCCGCTCCGGTGTTGAGCGTGAGATCCAGCGTATCGCCGTTGGCAAAGGCACTGGCCGCAGCTCCCGAGACGTTGGCTGTCGCCGCAAGCGTGGTGCCAGTGCGACTGATCCCCGCCAGATTCACCGGGGTTGTGGAGGGCGTAACCGTAGCCCCGGCAGTAATCGCTCCTGGATGACCCGATACACCGGTAAAAGTAAAGGTAGTGGTGCTGGGAACGGTGACGATGGTCTGATTACCGTTATAGACGGTTTGGCCAGTTCCTGCGATGGTCACCAACTGCCCGATATGAAAACCATGCGCCGCTGTCGTCATTACCGTTCCCGTGCTGACATTCTTGGTGATGCTGGAAAGCGTCCTGCTATAGGGATGCGTCACCGCCTTGTAAGTGTTCGAGGCGGGAGTAGTCGGATATATCGAGAGCGGATAGGTAAATTGCGTGGAACTGGTCACGCTAATCGTCTTGATACCATTGTAATCTGCGGGAGAGGCACCGGTGATCTGCACGCTATTGCCGGTGGCATAGCCATGCGGGACTACGGTTGTCACGGTCGCCGTCTCACTATTGCGAGCCGTGGCGGTACTACTGGAACTACGGGCAATACTGGCAATAGACTGCGCACCCGAATTATGCAGACTGACCGTATAAGCCCCTGCCGAAGGGGTGGTCGGCCTGTCCGGAATCCCCGAAATCGTGAAACTGGTGGTGCTATTCACGGTAATAGCCTGAGTCAGGTTATATTCAGCCTGAGCCGCCCCGCTAACGGTGACAATATTGCCGCTGCTATAACCATGCACCCCTGAAGTGGTGACCACAGCCTGCGTGCCGCTGCGCACGATACTGGTGACATTCAAGGAGGAGGACGCGCCAAACATGGTCGCCGTGATATTCGCATTGCTGGTCGCAAAGGCGTTGGCGGTGTTGGCTAAGGCGGCATTGCAACCGGTGCCGGCCGGACAATAGCTATAAAGCTTGCGCGGGTTAGTGGAAGTGCTGGCTGTGGTCGTGTAATCGGCATTCAGATAAGCCAGGCGCATGACCTGGGCAGCACCGCCTTTTTCCACCAGTTCGCCATCCGGCAAATCATAAGCACCGCCGGCACCTTGCGGGTTGTTAACCCAGAATCCTGAGGCTAAATCCGCTAGCGGAGTACAGGCACGCAGCGTCGGATTGCCGCCACAAGTCCAGTAACTAACCGCATTGGGTGAAATAAATCCGGTTCCTGCCGAACTGATCGCCGCTGCACCCAGACTATCGCCCATTTTCAGGCTGCCAGTGGCAGGATCGTAGATAAATTGAAACTGCTTCAGATTGCCCAGCCATCGGGGATTAGCTGCGGCATCGGGGCGAAACATCCCCATGTAAACCTGATTAAGATAAGTGCCCTGGGTATTCACGCTGACCGGCAGACTGGACGAAGAAAAGACGCTGTTCACCGCCTGCACCTCGTTGAGAATTTTCAGGAGATCGCTGGTCAGTTCACTGATGCTGGTACCTGCCGCAAAATATTTCCCGCCTCCATAGATTGCAACATCCTGAATATACTGCTCCATGCTGCTAGTGATGGCCGCAGGTGGCACGGCGGTATTTCCGGTTCCGATGGCATAGGTAACGATACGCTGTGTGCCGGACACGCCACTATTGACATCGACTTTAGAGATGAAGCGCGCCCACTCGATGCCATAACCCGCTTCAGGCTTGTTTGAAATTGCCCCGCTATAACCGGCAGCGTTGGGATCCAGCGCGGTATATTGTGCGGCAGTAATTTTGCCGGCTGACAGGGCGAGCTGCGCTGCCGCATGCAGATAGGGCAATTCACCGTTATCCAGCGCGTGCGAAGCATTGGCTTTGACGCCGGACAGAAAAATGGCGTAATTGCTCTGGCATCCGCTTAACGCATTGGTACCGGCATAGGCTCTACCGGAAAGCATGCCGGTTCCGCCGGTATAATAGGCATAGGTCTCCTGCATTTCTTCACCCTGCCCTACCTTGCCGCTGACCGTATCCAGTGCCTTGACGGCAAGGATAAAAGCCTGCCGGTTGGTACTCGCCGCAGGGATGACGACGGCATGCCCGGCGATCGTCAACGCAGCTAACCCTGCATACAGATTATCATCGATCGGAATCAGCGGCATATCGACCCCGGTCATGGTGGTGATGCCTATCCTGACCAGGGCACTGCCATCGCTACTCACCGACATGCCATGGATGACATTCGCCAGCGCACACTGATAGTTGCCCAGTGATTTGCTGCCACCCGAAGGAACGCCGCCGTCAAAATAGCTGCACACGCCCATGTCGGCATTCGAGTTAGAGGCGTCATCCACCATCACCATTACATTCGCCACACCGGCGTTGCCACCTGCGGCACTATAAAGATCGACATCTTCCGCGATGCTGACCGAAAAATAACCCAGCAGCACACAGCACAAACTGGCTACAATAAAATTTTTCATGTCAAACCTCCCTTAAAAAATTCAATACGCATCAACAAACTACAGGAACAAACTACGGGCAAGCAGTCCCTGCCGGAACCCGCATGACGACTCCCTGATGCACCGCCGTATCGGCTCCGCTATTGCTGTCATTCACGGTCGCGCGTATGTCCCATTGCTGCTGATTGCACCAGGATTGCGTGTTTGCTGCCACCGCACCAGAAGCCGCCATGATCCCGGTGTTGCTGGCTGAACCGCTGCCCAGACAAGCTGCGCCTACCGCAGTGGCAGGGTCGAGTTGATCGCTGTTGATGCCGGTGGAACTGGTGCAAACCGGGGCTTCGACCTGTGCAACATAACTTGCGGCACCGAAAGTCACCGCTTGCGTAGATGCCACAGGATTGGCAGCGAAATTGCCGCTGATCACCTTCTCAATCGCCTGTTGCGCTGCGGCATTCGCCTCGTCGTGAATTTGCGCGTTACCGACCACCTGAATGCTGGTGGTGGTCGCATTCATCGCAGAAATGGCGAGCAGCGTCAGCAGCACCAGCATCACTAGCGATACCAGTAAAGTGCTGCCATGTTGATCATGTCTCATGATATTTCCCTCCGTGCAGATGGATTGACCAGGCGAACTACCTGGGTGTAAGCATGCCTTTTATAGGCATCGTTGAAAGGTCCGAATATCCCGGCACTGCCGAGCATATAGATTTTGCTGTCGGTATAACCCGAGCTAAGCTCAACATTTCTGGCGATCACGCTGATTCTGGCCGACACGATATTCGGCCAATCCGTCAGCGCTGGCGCCGCAAGGTAACTGTCTGCTGCGCCATCCGCATCTGCATCCAGCCCGTAATCCACTTGCAGATATTCGATGCCTTCGACCAGTGCGGTGGTGACAAAAGTGCCGCTGACCGCATCCAGTTCACGCCGTTTCAGGGTCGGAATGCCATCGCCCGGTTTGTTGTCGGGAGCGACAAAATAGGTCTGTACCAAGAAGGCACGCAAACTGGCTGCAGTCGTACAATCCTTGTTGCGCAGCGTAGAGAAATCTGCCGTACCCGCTGCTATCCTGTAACTGGAAACATCGGTCGTGCAATTTGAAACTTGCAAATATAGCGCGCTTGCCACCGCAGACGCAGCCGCAACCGGGGCAGCCGTACTAGCCCTGCGCAACACCAGCAGGTCACTGCCGGGCTTCAGGATAATGCCAGTCGTGTAGCCAAAACCACAAGAAGCGGGCAGACTGGCTATGGTGCTGCTAACAGTCGCCGCATTATAACCTTGTACCGAGTCCAGCAGTACATCGCCATTGTTTGCCGTGAGCAACGCCACATCACAGGGCTCAGGCAGCGTTGCAGGTGTGCCACCGGGAATATAGCTGCCATAAAAACCCGCCGCCCTGATATTGTCGGTCAAAATTTCCAGCGCAAAGCGCCCGTTATCGATCATGCGATTGGACTTGTCCAGTTCGCTGCGCGCCTTGCTTTGATTACTGAACAAGCTAATCATCGCCGCCAGGATAAGCAGACCCAGGGTGATCGAAATCATCAGCTCTACCAGAGAAAAGCCACGTTGTTTACCATTAAAATTTTTCATGTCAGTTTAAATCCGCAATATCTACAGGAAGCGCCACTACCCGGCGCAAGGCTTCATTACCATACTGGTTCTGGCCGCAGACAATCGAGGGGGCTGCGGTACTGTTCAATCCCTGCCACGCCACGGCGACCAAATACTGGCTGGCAACCCCTGAGACCGGCGCAATCGTCTGCGTGATGCAACCTCGCGCGCCAATCATTGCACCTGCATTCCCTACGCCGCTTTGTGCTTCGGCAACACCTTGCAGCGCATTGCACCACTGGTTCAGATCATTGCTGGCAACCGAACTTCCCGCTGCCGGGCACGCAGCTCCGCTACCCAGCGCACCCACATAGGCCGCGGCATTACTACGGTTGGCATTGATCCGATCCGCCATATCTTCCAACAGAATCAACGCTTGGGAACGCTGGTAGGATTCCATCTGCGCCGTCGATGCCCTGCCCTGCAAACCGGCCAGTCCCAACAGACCTGTGGTCAGAATCACAATGGTGACCAGTACCTCAATCATCGAAAATCCCTTGTTCATGAACATGCTCCTCTATTGGTGTGTGGCATACCGCTCAGTTCGATCTTGATACAGCGCCTATTGGAAGTAGGCACTGATGCCGCAGCCACGTCGATCTGAAAGGCTGCAACGCTGCCAGGCCTGCCAGACCTGGTATAAATCACCGAAGCGCCGGTAACCGACACCCCCTTAAGCGAGGACTGTATCTTGAGAGACTCGCCGCCAGCGGAGGTAATCGCCCAGCCCTGCCCCCAATCACTGGCATTGACCGGGGTCACAGTGACATTGCTGTTGCGTTTGATCGCTTCACTCCTGGCCAGACTGAGGCTTGAAAATAATTCAAAGCTGGCGTTTTTCACTTGCTGACTTTGCGACAGCGACTGGAAACTGGGTACTGCAATGCCCGCCAGTATGCCCATTATCGATACCACCACCATCAACTCGACCAGCGTAAATCCGCTGTAGTTTTTCATGAGTTTCACCATTTCCCCGCCGGACTCTTGGCGCCGGAACTGTCCAGCGTCAATGCGCCATCGGCTGTCTGCTGAGTGCTAACCGGTGTAGCCGTGATCAGAAAAGCCACCGGAGCAGCGGTCACGGTAATACTGATACTGTAGTTTTTGCTAACATCCGCCGGTACAGCAGAAACCGCACCGCCATACAGAGTCGTCAAATTACTGGTATAGTTACGCACATCCAGCAGATATTGTTTCTCACGACTGGCCGCGTCCACCATAAAAGCTTCTGAGACGGCACGATTACCCCTGACAAAAAAGCTCTGGTAACTGGGAACCGCGATCGTCGCAAGAATGCCGACGACACCAACTGAAACCATTAATTCAATCAGGGTAAAACCTTGTTGCTTGCTCATGATCACTCCTGTCATTCACCAACAAGCGGGATAAGCCTATGACTTATCGAACATTCCGCCGTTAATCTCAACTCGGGATCAGGGAAATCCTGCCATATTCCAGCAGCTTTTCCGATAGCTAAATCAGCTTTTCCCGATGGCATCAATGTAGTTTAGTGCGAGCAAACATTCAATTCCGCCCATCCGGATTTAGCCCCCGCCGGTCGGTTTGGCAACAGTATCTACGCTACTCAGCCCACTTAGGAACGGCTCTCAGCTCAATGATTTTCGAATACGCCCCCCTTGCAGACCCCATCGATTTTCGGAATAAATCCCTCTTTTACAACTCGGAATTTACGTTTAATATGGGAACCCTGTGGCAAAGTTCAGAATTCCTGAGAAATAGTTGCTTGAAATATCGAACTTTAACTTTGTTTAAATGGCATCCTTGCCCTAGGCTATCTAAAAAAATATTTGATTCAAATAATTACATTCAAATCTAATTCATAAGGACTGAAAAGTGCAAGGAAATTCATTTGATTCGGAGTCGATGCTAAAGTCGACTGAGAATATATGGTCTCAGCGACAGAGTACGCAACTTCAAGATCAAGCCTCTGCAAAAGTTTCACATGAACTTCATGCACAGCAAACAGAACTGAAATTGCAGATTCAGCAATTTCGGCAATCGCAACTTGACTTGGAAGAGTCCCGTGACCATTATCGGGCGATCTATGATTCGGCGCCTGTAGGCTACCTTACGCTGGGTGATCATGGTCTGATTACTGAATTAAATCTTGCCTGCGCCACACTATTAGGCGTTGAACGAGACCATCTGCTTCAGAAACGCTTCGCTGATTTTATAGCTTCGGATGATGCGAATCACTGGCATTTACAATTTGCAAGAGTCCTCAAAAAACAACCGTTCAAAAGCTGTGAATTGAAACTAAAACGATCCGATTGCACACTCGTTCATACCAGACTGAATTTAAATCTGGAAAGGATTGGCGGCCAACCTTCAGTCACAATTACGCTAATTGATCTGTCAGAACACAGACAATTAGAGGAAGCGCAGCGTGAGCGAGATGATCTGCTGTTGTCTATCAATCACGATCCCAAGGCGCTTGCCCGCTTCGACCCGGAAGGCAGGGTTGGATTGAAGTTAAGTAAACTTTTAGAAATATTGGACAATACAACCTCTTTGATCGGTTACTGGGACAAAAACCTGATTAATCGCTTTGCCAATCGAGCCTATAAAACCTGGTTCGGGGTATCGGCGCATCATCTGCAAGGAATGCATATACGGGATTTACTCGGCGACAAATTATTCAAGTCTAATTTGCCCTACATCGAAAGAGTATTACAAGGTGAGGAGCAATTGTTCGAGCGGGCAATTCCCAAACCTGACGGAACAGGGATCTTGCATTCGTTGGCGCGATATGTTCCAGTGCGACATGACGGTGAAATTCAAGGCTTTTTCGTCGAAGTAAACGATGTGTCTTCACTGCATAGCATAAAATTGGAATTGGAAAAAAGTGAACGACAGCTAAGACTGGTGTTAGAAGCCTCCACCGATGGAATCTGGGACTGGGACATTCCGTCAGGAGTCGTCTCATGCAATAGCGCCTGGTGCAAGATTATTGGAAAAGATGAAACATATCAGAAACATTTAATCAATGATTTCGCAAATATAATATATGAAGATGATAGGGAATTAGTCTTTGAGAAAATTCAGCTTTGCCTGTCAGGTAAAGAGAAATACAACGTTGAATACCGGTTGTGTTTATCCGATGGAAATGTTGTCTGGGTTTTGGATTCAGGTGACGTCGTTGAACGTGGTCAGAACGGTGAACCGCTAAGGATGGTCGGCAGCTTTCGTGACATCTCCGAACGTAAGCGGGTAGAAGAACTGGTACTCGCCAATAATGAACTTGCCTTTCAAAACGTCGAGAAAGACAAAAGAGCAGCGGAACTTGAAATCGCTAACAAATCCATAGAAATGGCTAATATCGCCAAGAGTCAATTTTTGGCTAACATGAGCCATGAAATCCGCACACCGATGAACGGCGTGGTAGGGATGGTGGATATACTGCAACAGACCCCGCTAAACCAGGATCAGCAACGGATGCTGAATACCATCCAGGATTCTTCGCTGGCACTACTGCATATCCTGAACGACATCCTCGACTTTTCTAAAATCGAAGCGGATATGCTCACCATGGAAAACCTGCCGATCCGACTGCGCATTGTCGCCGAAGAGGTCGCGCTGTTGTTGGCTAGCAAGTCCGACAGCAAGAAATCTGAATTGCTGCTCGCTGTTTCCCCCAAAATTCCGACCTGGATTGTCGCTGACCCGGTGCGAATACGTCAAATCTTGTTTAATCTTATCGGCAATGCCCTTAAATTCACTTCTGGCACGAAACAGGGACGAGTCATCGTGTATCTGGAATCCTGTAACCTGCTTGACGGCAGTCACGGATTTAAACTTCGCATCGTGGACAATGGCATCGGCATGAGCGCCGAGACAGTTGCCAGGCTTTTCACCCCCTTCACTCAGGGTGAATCCAGCACTACACGTAAATTCGGTGGCACAGGTCTGGGGTTGAGCATCGTACGCCAACTGGTAGACAAGATGCACGGGTCGATAACGGTGCAGAGCATGCCAGGCGTCGGTTCCGAATTTACCGTGACACTACCGCTGTATGAACCCGAATCCAAGCCTATGCAGGTGTTTGAACCTAGCCTGGAAGGCGTAAATGTTTATTGTCGCTTCGAAGATAAGGCGTTGGCTGAGATCGTACCGGATTATTTGCTTGCGGCGGGTGCCAGCGTCACGGTACTGAAAGACACCTCCGAACTATTGTCCCTCAACCCTTCAACAGGCGTACTGCTGCTCGATCTGGATCCCGGCAATACGCTGCCGGAATTGCTGCCAGATGTCGGAATCGTCCGCCTGGTTCATCAGAATACCCCCACCCTATCCAGCCATGAAATAGTGGTACGCGCTTACCCGTTGCTCTATCTCGAATTGATTAATGGCGTTGCAGCGGCCAGCGGGCAGATGCCACTCAATAATATAAATTACCGCAGTCCAGCCTTGAAACCGAATAACAGCGCCAAACATTCAATACTACTGGCTGAGGACAATGAAACCAATCAAGAAGTCATGCTGGAACAGTTGCGCATTCTAGGGTACAAGGCAGACCTGGCTGTAGACGGTGTAATTGCGTTAAACATGTGGCAAAGCGGAAATTACGACCTGCTGCTCACCGACTGTCATATGCCGAACATGGATGGATTTGCATTAACTGCCGCTATCCGTCAAACAGAAACAGACAGTTGCCATGCACCTATTATTGCCGTCACTGCCAACATTCTGCATGGTGAAGCCGAACGCTGCACGACCAGCGGTATGGACGATTTTCTGGCCAAGCTGCTTCGTTTAAATGAGCTTGAACAGATGTTGAATAAGTGGTTACTCAAAAAAGAAGACGCTAACCCTCCAAAACAGGAGACTACTCCGCCACTAGCCGTCGATGTGCCTAACCCTGATATTCAACTTGAGGTCTGGGATTCAGGAATGCTCAAGCTAATGGTCGGTGACAAACCGGAAATGATCAACCGTATGTTGAAAAAATTCATCCTTTATGCCCGGGAGCAGGTAAACGAGATCACAGCCGCAGTCATTTCCGGCAATACTGATTTGGCTGCCGAGTTAGCACACAAGCTAAAATCTGGCGCACGCTCGGTGGGTGCAATGCAGTTGGGACAATTGTGTCAGGAACTGGAAAGAGCAGGGTATGCCGGAGATGTAAAGGCCTGCGACGAATTTGCCAGACAATTGCAACCGGCTTTTGCTGCCGCCACCCGTAAAATTGAAGGCTAAAGTGTAATTTGCAATGATTTCAGAGTATTGCCGCATGCATCAAACTCGAGACCCTTACTACACTGGCTTTGAAAGCGCTCCACGAATTGCTTGTCTGCACTGGAAGTCTCAAAGTATTTCAGTGCGGGGTCATGAGCCACCAAAATGATCTCGACGTTATCCGGATCACCTAGTCCTTTCTGACTATGCGCTACGCTTATTGACACCCTAAACTTTGTTTTTTACAATTCATTTAACCATTTTTTTGTCCAAAAAAATCAAGATGATTTTGAGGATTTCCGGAGGGTCTGTAATAGTTGCATATTCTGGTGAACGTGAACACTGATTCTGGAGCATGGTGAACACTGATTCTGGAGCAACGTGAACACTGATTCTGACGCAACGTGAACACTGATTCTGACTCAACGTGAACACTGATTCTGGAGCAACGTGAACAC
>CAIRBC010000048.1 GCA_903876685.1 uncultured Nitrosomonadales bacterium
CAAGCCAAACCGCTCCCTCCCCCGAAGGGGGAGGGCTGGGGAGAGGGCGAAGGTTAATGGCTAGGGTCGATGAAATTGGTGCGCAAGCGCACCCTACGAAATGGAGGTTCATGGGTAGGTATTAGTCGATTGCACCCATCACATAAGCGACCATACCCCCGGCTTCATAATGGGTTTTCACGGCGGCGATGGATCGATCCAGTTCACTGGTGACCAGACTGACGGTCGCGTTCAGATGCTCGCTTTCTGCGGTCAACACATCCAGCAGGCTACGTTTACCGGCATCCTGCCATTGCGCATAATAATCGACTCTCACCTGATCGGTAGCGCTATCCAGTGCTTGCAGATTAGGTAGGCGATCGGTCTGTGTCAGATAGTCTGCCCAGGCGGTGTCCAGATTAAATTCCATTTCGATAACCGTCTGATCGTATCTTTCATGCGCGGCATTGGCGCGATCCAACGCGGCAGCTTCGGCAGATCTACCTGAAAACCCTTTAAAGGCATTCCACTTAACCCCCAGATAAAGCCGGAATGGATCCGGATAACCTAAGACATCCTTTCCGGTGGTTTTGGACAACTGCAAATCCATTTGCGGATACTGGTCTGCTTTCAAGACATCGACATTCGCTGCCAGTGACAAGCGCTCTGCCTCTGCGGCCAATAACGCCGGGTGAATTTTCAAAGCCAATACTTTACCGCTCTCTACATTCAAAGGCTGCAGAGGAGGTAACTGCTCGTCAAACTCTCTGGCCGCTTCTGCAGGACCGATCAACTTGATCAATTCAGCCTGATATTCGCGTTTCTTGGAAATGGTCGCCGCCAGGCTTTCCTGAGCCTGAATAAAACGCGCAGTCACCTGGGTCAATTCACTTCTTCTGCCGGGAACTACTCGCACGATTTCTGCCATTTTTTTAGATAGTGCATCCATACGTTGCACATTATCCGTATATAACCTGATCAATTTTTGATATTTGACCATCTGCAAATAGGCACTGGTGGTATCGAAGGCCGTTTTTTCGCGCGCCAGCCAGAATTTAGCTCTAGCGGATTGTTCTGCATATTCCTTGACCGCAATCTGATTCTTGCTACGATCGGCATCAAAGACCGTATAAGAAACGGTAGCCCCGGCACGTCCCGTCGTGCCATTACCGTTGGGATTTCCCTTGCCGATGGTGGCCGCCTGACTGTTTGCGTTGAAATCCACCTTAGGCCAGAGCGCACCTTTGGCCTCCTCTACGTCCATTTGTGCTGCCTGCCAGACTATTTCCGCATCGCGCAGTTGAGCGCTACGCACCAGGCTGATTTCAACCAGTCGATGAATGGTACTGCCGGGCGGCAATCTGTCGTCTACAGGTGCTGCGAAAGCTAGCACCGGCACCATCGCAAGCAACAGACAAACCTGTAATTTTCTCTTAGATGAAACCATCGAAATGCTCCTTAGTTAGCGACTATCGCTCACGAAATGCTTCCTTGGCCTTGAATACCGGCTTCAAGATATAATCCAGCACGGTTTTCTCGCCCGTCCTGATTTCCACCGTGGTAATCATCCCTGGCAGTATCGAGAATTCCTTGTCGCCTCTTTTCAATTTTGCCGCCTCAGTCCTGATCACCACCTTGTAGTAAGTCTCGTCTGCTGCCCCCCTGGCCGACTGTTTTTCTTCACGCAAGGTGTCAGGACTCACCAGTTCCACCTGCCCTGCCAAGCCCCCATAGATGCCGAAGTCATAGGCAGAAACCTTGACCATCGCCGATAGTCCGGGGCGTAAAAAGGCGACATCCTTGGGTTTGATCTTGGCTTCGACGATCAATTCCTCGCCCAGCGGCACGATTTCCATGATGTCCACAGCGGGCTGAATCACGCCACCGATGGTCTGTACCCGGATATTTTTAACGATCCCGTTGACCGGCGCATTGATCACGGTACGTTTCATCGTATCCTCGCGGCCTGCTGCATTTTGCTTCGATTGCGACAACTCACTTTCCACCTTGACCAGATCCAGATTAGCCTCGGTACTGAATTTATTTTTGCGGTCGGCAATCTGCATGCGAAAATCATTGGATTGCCGCCGCATCTTGATCAACTCCAGATCGGAAACCAGCCCTTTCGCCACCAGCGGTTCGGTGATCGAAATTTCCTGGTCACTCATTTGCAAACTACGTTCCAGTCCGGCCACGCTCTGCTCCAACGCACGCCTTCTGGAATAATAAGTTTCAGTCTCGTTTTTTACAATATCCGGGAAAACCTGCACCTCAGCGGGAAATTGCAACTGCTTGCTGAAAACCTCCGCCTTGAGACGCGCCGCACTCGCCATCAGTGCCACCGATTTGTTATACGACTCCTGATAGGCGGTATGGGTGCGCACCGGATCCAGTCGCAATAACGGCTGCCCTCGCACCACCTTGTCGCCTTCCTTGACATACAATTCCGCCAGTATGCCACCCTCCAGACTCTGAATGATTTGCTCTCCGCTGATGGCAATCACCTTACCGGCACCCTCGGTGATTTCCTCCACTCGTGCAAACTTTGCCCAGATCAGCGCAGTCACCAGGAAGGCTGCCATGAAATACAGCGCCCATAAAATTTCCGGTGCAGACTGCTGCTCGACAACCGCAGTATGCAGATCACGCATGTATAACAAATCATGTCGATTGCCAGCCTGCTTGCTTTCGGGCTTGCTAAAAAGTGACTTTATCATACCCATCATAACTCCGCACCCGGTTGTTTTGCCCCCGGCGAAAGCGCATTCAGCACCTTCTCCTTCGGACCGTCTGCCACCACCTTGCCGTTATCCAAGATAATCACCCGGTTGACCAGTGCCAATAGAGACATGCGATGCGTCGCCACGATCAGCGTCCGGTCACCCAGCGTTTGCAGCAGTTTCGCAATAAAGGCACTCTCGGTTTGTCCATCCATCGCGCTGGTGGGCTCATCCATCAGCAGAATTTGCGTCTTCGCCAGCAGGCAGCGCGCCAAGGCCACTACCTGACGCTGACCGCCGGAAAGTGCGACACCACCCTCACCTACCTGCATTTCAAAACCCATCGGATGACGGGCGGCAAAGGCATCCAGGCCAGTCAGTCGCGCCACCTCCAGGAATTCATCCGGTGTTGCCGCAGGCGCCGCCATCATGATATTCTCGCGCAGCGTACCATAAAACAAATGACAATCCTGGGTCACCAGTCCGATATTGTGATGTACATCCGCCGGATCGATTTGCCGCAAATCGATGTCATCTGCATAGACGCTGCCACTAGCCGGCTGATAAAGCCCGTTCAATAACCGCAGCAGGGTCGATTTTCCGCTACCTATACGCCCCAGTATGGCGATACGCTCGCCGGGTAATATGTTGATATTCACCCACTCCAGCGCCGGACTTTTTTGCTGCGGATAGGTAAAACTTAACGCATCCACCTTCAGCGCACCCTGAAAACGCGTTCTGGGCAAATACTGCTTATGCTTCTCGCGGTCGGTCGGGATTTCCATCAGCCCGTTGAGCATTTTCAGCGAAACCCTGGCCTGCTGAAATCTCACGCCCAAGCCAACAATCTGCGCCAGCGGCGAGACTGCACGCCCTGACAGAATCACCACCCCGATCAGCGTACCCATGCTCAGCAACCCGTCGCCGATCAGATAAACGCCCCACACCACGATTAACACGGTGACAAGCTGCTGCACAAAACTAACAAAATTAACCGCCCAACTGGTCAGTACCCGCGATTTCAGCGAACTCGCTGAGGCCATGGCGCAATAATCTTCCCAACGCTTCTGCATATGCCCCTGACCGTTAATCGCCTTGAGCGTTTCCAGCCCGTCAATGGTCTCAATCAGTAGCCCCTGCTTCAGGCTGCCTTCGCGCATATTCTCCGCCATATGCCGGGACAGCGGCTTCTGCAAGGCGAAGGCGATAGTGACCACAATCGGCACCACCACCAGCGGCACACACACCAGTACCCCGCCGATGGAACCAATGACTACCATGAATAACAGCACGAAAGGCAAATCGGTAATTGCAGCGACGGTGGCTGAAGTCGCAAAATCCCGCAAAGACTCGAAGGCAGTCAACTGACTGGCAAAGGAACCGGCCGAGGGCGGCTTGGCTTCCAGCCGCAAATCCTGCATATGTCTGAACAGCATCGCGCCCAGTACCAAATCCGCCTTCTTTCCGGCAATGTCTACCAGATAACTGCGCAATTGCCTGCCAGTGAATTCAAAGGACATCGCCACCAGCACGCCGATCGCCAGCGACCACAGGGTCACATATGCCTGATTGGGCACCACCCGGTCATACACATTCATGGTAAAAAAAGTACCGGCGAGCGCCAGCACATTCACCAGTATCGCGGCAAACACGGTGTTGGCATAATAGCTCTTGAAGCGCCATAATGTGCCCCAGAACCAATGGGTTTCAGGAGGCTCCAGTTGCGCATCTACCCGATCGTCATGCCGCAATGGCGGCTTGATGAATATCAGGAATCCGCTAGCGAGTTCCTGCAATTTCTCCATCGGCATTTCCACCGGCAGCATCACCTGTCCAGCCTCAGGCAACGCAACCTGCGCATTACCCTCCGCCGTGCGCCCGCTCCATACACAACCATGTCCATCACTGGAAATCACGATCACCGGCAGCAGATAATCCGCCACTTCTGACAACTGACGCTCCACCATCGCAGCAACAAAACCAGCCCCTGTTGCGGCGGTAATCACCGCCTCGTGAGTCACCGATTGCAGACCGACCGGCAATCCCTGACGCCAGGAAGTCAGGGTACGTTCATCTCCATAGCCTTTTGCAATATAGGCAAAGGACAATAACAGATCATCATTGGGCGGCTGCAGATTCGGTTCGCCCGGCGATGAAAGTTCTAGTACCTCTGCTGCATTAGCCGCCCCCATGCTATGTTCAGTCATCAAGCGTGATTAACTCCATTTTGCAATAACACCTCGATCAGATGATTGGTCGTACCATCATTGTAAGTACCCTGATACTTGGCATAACCAGCACCCGCTGCACCGGTAGCATCATAGCTATTATCTGCACCCACCTGAGCCAAACCACCCGCCTGCAAATTAACCGTATCGTTTGCGCCCCCATTAACGATCAGGGTCTGATAGGCGGTATCAATCGCATCATGCAGACTACTACCCTGATGGAACAGATCGGCGGCGGTCAGCTTCAAGGTGCCGGATTCACTGTTATCCATATTGAACACCTCGAAATTCGTCAATACCGGCTTGCCGCTTACATTGAACTGACTCAAATCTATCGAATTGTAGCTTGAGGAAAGTTGCAAGGTATCGGTGCCTGCACCGCCGTCCAGCACCGCAAACACCGTGCTGGCCTGCACTCCGGCCAGAATCACGGTATCGTCCCCTTCACCCGCCAGCACACTGCTTGCCTGCGAAGCCTGAACCGTAAACTCATCCACTGCAGCAGTGGTGTCCTGATAAGTATCCCCGCTGACATTGACCGTGGCAGCACCTCCGCTAACCTCATTGACCTGGGTATCCAGGGTAATCGACAGATGATTGACGGTGGTATTCCCTGCCGTATCGACGATGCTGACGGCGACATCCAGCACCCCATCAGCGAAGTGTTCCTTGGCATTAAATTGATATTCACCCGACACCAGTGTCGCCGTCTCGGTATAAGGCGTAGTACCATCTTTCGCAAAACCCGATACCATGACACCGGTGACGGTCTCATCATTCTCGCTGGTAATGATCTTTAGAGCGGACAGCGATGTGAGGACTTCAGCATAATTCAGGTACGCATCTGCAACCACTGTTCCCGCCAGAACCGTATCATCTCCAGGTGCTCCCGTATCGATTACGATCGTCGATGTATTGCTATACAGCGTGCTGATATTACCCGCCAGATCTATCTGCCGAACCTCCACTGAACCTGCCAAATAAGTGCCATCTGCCAGGATAAAACTGCTGGTGGTATTGCTGTAAGCACTACTCCAGGTTGTGCCTCCATCGGTCGTGTATTGCCAAGTCGAACCGGCAACAGTATCGAGATTGGTCAGGTTAATCACCTTGTCATTGGTAATGCCATCGGTATTACTAATACCGGTGTCGGTCACCACAAACAGCGGTGCTGTTGGAGAAGTGAAATCCACCGTGATCGCCGTTGTACTGGAGGTGGTCTCCGAAACATTGCCTGCCGAGTCAGTCTGGCGAACTTTAATGTGTCCGGCAGCATAAGCTCCTTCTGCGAGCGTGAAACTGGCGACCGTATAATCTTGTGAGGCACTCCAACTGATGCCGTCATCTACGCTATATTGCCATTTCACGCCAACCGCATTTTCAATTCCACTTACCTTGACCAACGGGTCTGTAGTAACGGCATCCCCAATTAAGCCAGTGTCCGTATTCAGCGCAAAAGTAGGCGCTGCATACGCGGTGTGATCAACCGTGATGGCCGAGGTATTGCTGGTTATGGCACCCACATTGCCAGCTGAATCTATCTGACGCACTTCTACTTTGCCTATATCATAGTGACCCTCTAACAGAGCGAAACTGGTAACAGAAGCCGCTAACGCAGAACTCCAGGCACCACCATTGATTCGATACTGCCAGGTCGCGACCGATTCGACGCCGCTCACGTTAACCACATCATCGCTGCTAATGCCATCAACACCGCTAAAGCCCGTGTCAAGTTCCAAGGCCAGGCCGAGTGCCAGTGGCGTTTGAGTATTCAGCGTCAGGTGTACAGAACTGTCTACGGTCACATCCCCAGCCCAATTGCTCATCGTCACTTTTACGGCAAGATCGCCATCGGCAAATTGGGTCGCATCAAAGATCCACACCCCTTTTAAAGCATCATAGGTAGCCGGAACATCGAGCGTAGTCCCTGAAGCTAATGGCGTACCCGACACCACGACAGCGGTGACATAGCCCGCATCCGGCGTAATCGTCAGTTCCGCAGTATTCGTGGCCTCGACATGGCTGATATGAGCAGCCAGTGAAACATCCGTACCGCCATCAGCGATAGCCAAGACTTTCGCGTTGGTAGGCGCAGGGTCAGGCAGGGAGAGTGGCAAACCGGCTACGTTCGGTAGCACTCCGGAATCCACCGTAATGGTGAAGCTGGCGGTAGTCGTATTACCATAGCTGTCGGTCGCCGTTTCGGTGATGGAGATCG
>CAIRBC010000049.1 GCA_903876685.1 uncultured Nitrosomonadales bacterium
CAAAATACAACAGGGTTCATCAAGCACCTAGGTGTCTGACTGCATTATCTATGCGCATATTTAAGAAGTCATTTATGCGCAGTTTTAAACAGTCATCTTATTTGTGCAGCGTCTATAGGCAGTTATAGTCCAGCGTCAACACCGTGATGAGCGGCAACTCGCTTTCAGCAAGAAAGTGACCGCCGCATCCGATAAGCCAGTGAAACTGGTATTGGTTGCCGGCGAACCGCTGGCACTGATGCGTAAACTCAAAATTCAGGTCTTTTACGATCAGGACGGCAAGCTGACCCGACGCTTCAATATCACACAAGTACCGGCCATCATCCGGCAAGAAGGAAAAAGGTTAAGGATAGATGAACTCCGTTATTAAAACTTTGCTGGGGCTTCTGGCCTTGCTGATCTGCTCACAAAACACAAATGCCGCACTGGATTGTCAGGGCCAGTTCCCCAATCTGATCACCGATATTTGCTGGACTTGCGCTTTCCCGATCAATTTTGGCTCGGGGGGCTTAACGCTACCGTTGTCCATTGGTCAGGAAGGAACGCCCGATCCCGGTGGATTGCCTGTTTGTGTTTGTGGTGCGAATGTCGGCGTTAAAATCAGTTTTTGGGAACCGGTCCGGCACGTTGATGTCGTGCGTAAACCCTTCTGCATGACTACGTTGGGTGGCATCGACATGAATCCTGGTTTTAGTGCGCCCCACGGCACACAGGAAACCCGTGACAACACAGACTTGAATTCATTTTATCAGGCCCACTGGTACGTTGATCCCATCTTTGTCTTGCTTCAAGCGGAGCTGGATAGCCGGTGTCTTGAGCAAAATGTATTCGACGTGGCTTACCTGACCGAACTTGACCCGCTATGGAATGACGACGAAATGACCTCGATCATCAATCCAGACTCGTTTTTGTTTGGCAATCTGGTGGCCAAGCTTGCCTGTGGCGCAGACTGCGTGACGTCAACGGTGGGATTTGGCAGTAACACCCTGTTCTGGTGCGCGGGATGTCAGGGGTCGATGTATCCCCTGAACGGTCATGTCGCAGCACATATCGGCGGAGTGCAGGCCTCCAGTCTGATCGTAGAACGTCTAATTGCCAAGATGCACCGCGAAGGCTTGATGTGGGCGGCGTCTGGAGACGCTGGCCAGTGTGGATATTACCCGCAGCTGCTCATGGACAAGACCAACTACAAGTACCAGATGCACTTCCCCTTCCCGCAGAACAAGATTAACGGGAAGTGTTGCCAGCCATTAGGACGCTCGACGATTCTATGGGGAGCGGGTAAGGAAGTTCCAGCGATCGGAGAGGATTATGCCTACATGATTTTCCGTAAGCGCAATTGTTGTCAGGGAGCGTTTTAACAATGATGAACCGCCCGACACTCCCCCTGCTCTGTGCAACGTTGCTGTTGTTGGCGCAACACGCTTACGCAGAAACCAAACTGGAACAATCAAACCGCATACTCAAGGAGGTCAATGAGCGCGTGGTGAATCAATACCGCGCGCCGGCTGCCAAAATCGACAATTTAACGCAACCTGCTCTCAGTGCAAGTCCGGCAGAGATGGCGAAACAATTCAGTCAGTCGCCGGTAAAACCACAAACGATCATGCCTGAGCTGATGATATTTGTGTCGTTTTCAATGCCGCACGAAAGTCTAATGCGCATTATTGAACAATCTGAAAAAACTGGGGCAAGACTGGTCTTTCGGGGCTTCAAGGGCGAAAAACTGACCGATATGGCGAATCACCTTGCCGAACTGCTCGGCAAGCACCGCGTTGTCGCAATGGTTCATCCCCCCGCCTACTCTCAATTCAAGGTTGTTCAAGTACCCGCACTGGTCATCGCACAGTCCAATGCCGCAGAACAGATGAACAACGGCTGCGCCTTGCCGGAACGGTATGTCAAAGTAACGGGGGATGTCAGTCAGGATTACGCGCTGGAATACATCGAGCGCACCTCACCCCAATGGGCTGCCACGGCACACCTGTTTGCGAACAAGTTCAAGGAGGGCTGGCAGTGACTTCAGTCAGCAAAAAACTGGTCGTGATGCTGTATCTGAGTGTCACTATACCGACCATAGCGTATGCTTCCGCGCAAACCGATGCATTCGCGGTTGGACAGGCATTGGCCAATGGCGCGCAAGCTAGCACAGCGGCAGGTGTAACTAACGGGGCGGTCGCGAATACCGTCAACAGCTTTAATCCGACTTACTATCAATACAGCACCAATGCGCCCCAAACCAACCTGTATCAAGGTGGAAATGGTGACACGATCAGCGCTGGCGCGGGCAAGATCACAACCTGTCAAACCGGTGCGCTAAATCCAGACCCGTTTTTGCAGCAGAACTGCAATGCCATCAACTTTATGGCTAAAAATCCGAGTACCCGACCTCAGTTCTCAATATCTCCAACAGACCCGAATATCGCCTTATCAAAAGCAATTTTGGCTAATGCTCCTACGCTGGCCGCAAATTCCCTTGGCTATGCTAATCCAGCGGCGGTAGGCACGTCATTCTCTGGATGCACCAATACAACGGTAACAACACCTGCCACCTACACAACTGAGGTGTGTAATGATTTTAATAGTATCGCCAGTCAAACCTGCACAATGGGCCAGATAGTCGTGGTGAATGCCAATACTAATTATCAGTGCAACAAAACTCAGAATACGTACAAGGTACAAACATGTAACCGAACATTGAACGTGGTGGTGACCCCTGCACAATTTTGCTCTGTATCAGGCGGTGGAACAGGGGTTGGAGCGTATTTTGATATGGTGTTTGGTTGCAGCGGTGACGCGCTCGCAGTGGTTACAGTGGGCATCACTGGTGCTGTGCAGTGCCACGGTGGATCATGTAATTCTGATTATTATCCGATTACGCTGAATTTTGTGCCGGGCCATGACGCAGGGCCAGTTACAACCTATGTGTCCAGGACTTATGACGGGATATGGTGGAATTTGACAACGGTGTCCTATTCCGGCGTTACCAATACCGTAACTGCCAGCGTTGCTGTTAGTGCTGGTCGTGGTGGTGTGATCAAACATACAGCCACAATGGTTCCGACAGGTACGGTTGGCATACAGAACGTCATCACGACATCGTGGATCGATGGCTGCGCAGTACAGGAAGCGGCGGCATTATGAGGCGATCAATGCAGCTTGCTATATTTCTGATTGTTACAGGTAACGCAATGGGCGCATCCTGTGTAAAAACGGGGACGACTTGTGTGGATTCAACACTGTGCAAGACGATCAGCGGGGTATCGATATGTTTAACTGATGCGGCGGTCAATTCAACCTGTTGGCAATATGCTGACACATATAGCTGCCTCAAACCTGATGCGGTCGATTTTTGTGCAGCGATCGAATCCCTGCCCGGGTGTAGCCAGATCGATTCAACGTGTATCGTCAACGACACGACTTTTGGCACGGGCTGCATGCAATGGACAAATACTTGGAAATGCGGGGCTGGTCTGGCAACGCCCGTCAATACCGTCGCGCTGGATACCAGCTATGCCATCACAACCGATACCCTCGACAGCGCGGCATGCGCAACGTATGCGAGCAATCCGTCCTGCAAAATTGCTGCGCATACCTGTACCGACCCTGCGGCTACCCGCATCATCAACGGATTGCCAGTCTATAAGGATTGCTGGGCATGGCAGGATTCCTATTCGTGCGTGGGGTCGCTGAAATCGGACTGTGCCGCATTTCAAACGCGGGGCTGTACCTTGAGCACGTCGAGTTGCATAAAATACGCAGTAAACGGGGCGTGCAGTCTTACCGAGGACGTGTACCAGTGTCCAGCCTCAGCGGGCAGCACGTCAACTATGATGGACTGTGGTGGACAGCAGTATTGCATGGGTGGCAACTGTTTCAATACCGGCAGTGTTCCGAATGCTGATTTTGCGCAAACTTCTGCCATGATGGAGGCGATGCGCGAGGCCGGCAATTACATGAACCCCGCAAGTTTGCGCATCTTCGACGGGACGGGCAGCAGTTGTACAAAAACCCTGTTTGGCTTATTCAATTGCTGCAAGCCAAGTGGCGGCGGCTCGGCACTGAATAACGCATCCGTCATGGGTTTTGCCGTACAGAACGGAATAAGCTCGGCTGGGCAGGCGGTGAAATACGGCAGCAGCTATATGTATGACACGCTATTTGACAATTCTTACATGATACGCGGATTGGATTCGGCGCTGGCCTCCACGCCGGTCGGATCGCTGGCCGGCGGATCGTCGGGAGCCTTCAGTCCTTCTTTCGGGCTTTACGGGTTTACCGCCTCGTTTGGCGCAGCACCCGCCGGGGCGACCGTGTTGGGATCAACAGGCGGGATAACGTTTGCATTTGATCCGACCACGCTGGCAATTTCGGTGGGCATCATGATACTGGAGGAGCTAATATCGTGTAGCCCGGATGAACAAAACCTCGCCTTGAAAAAAGGGCAGAACCTGTGCCGCTTTACCGGAAGCGCCTGCACAGCGGAAATCCCGATCATCGGCATTTGTCTGCAAGTGACTGAGACCTATTGCTGTTTCAATTCACGTCTGGCCAGAATCATCAATACGGCAGGCGGGGCGCAAATCGCCAAGCCTGCGACAGATTGTTCCGGCTTCACTACAGCGCAATTCGCCAGTCTGGATTTCTCGAAAATCGATCTGTCACAATTCACCAGCGAGATAATGGCGAATGTGCATTTACCCTCTGCCGGCGCTGTAACCAGTGATGCAGCTTCTGCCATGCAGAACAAATTGAACAATTACTACAGCAGGGGAAAGCAATGATGGTCCGATCTTCAGTGGTTTTATCTGCGTTCATTCTTTTTACGCCCCTCACAAGCAATGCGCAAAGTATGGGCGTGAAAGCGTTGCTGATGCAGGCGCTGGAAGCGCCGGACGGTCAGGCCAAGGGGGTCATTGAGGGCAAGGAGGCAGATGCCATTCATACCGCGACCGGCGCGAATGATCCAGTCGGGGTTGAGGTATCCACCCTCAAACACTTCAGGCAGGCAGGGTGTAGCCGCCTCGCTGTTAAGCTGATCCAGCCGAATACGCCGACCAAGCAAAGTAGTAAGGTGGATTTTGCACTAAATTACGAACTCAATCTGTGCCTGAACGGCAGTCCACCGACCGAGGGAATGGATTTGGGAGAAGTGTCAAAAATCATGGGGGGAAAGCACAATTGAAGGGTATAGCTGACCATCATAAGTCACTTTGGCTATGACCGCAGTGTCTTAATTCCTGCTATTCCCGAAGGTCATCCGATATCTAATTTTTTGAGCGAAACATAAATTTTCGCTGCCCGGAAGCTGCACTTCGTGAATAGCAGGATTCGACA
>CAIRBC010000050.1 GCA_903876685.1 uncultured Nitrosomonadales bacterium
CGTGGAATAAATGAACGCCAAAGCCACTGCGTTCAACTTTTTTTAGAAACTGCTTGGGGATAATCTGATCAGTATCGACATTACTGCGATCCATTAACGCAGCAATACTTTCATGTTTTTTATACGGTTCCATAATATTTCCGATCTTTAAAGTTTGCGTATGTCAACAAAATGACCTGCTGAGGCTGCTGCAGCGGCCATAGCGGGAGACACCAAATGCGTGCGACCGCCTTTGCCTTGTCGTCCTTCAAAATTGCGGTTAGACGTAGAGGCACTACGTTGGCCTTTAGTCAATTCATCACCGTTCATCGCTAGACACATAGAGCATCCTGGATCACGCCATTCCCAACCCGCTTCAATAAAAATCTTATCCAGACCTTCGTCTTCGGCCTGTTGCTTAACATGATAAGAACCAGGCACAGCAATCGCAATAACCCCTTCAGCTACTTTAGTGCCTTTGGCCACTTCAGCTGCAATCCGGAAATCTTCTATGCGACCATTGGTGCATGAACCGATAAACACAAGATCAATAGCGATATCAGTTATTTTAGTGTTAGCGGTCAAGCCCATATAGGCCAATGCGCCTTCACAAGCTTTACGTTTTATTTCATCAGCAAAACTTTCTGGTGCAGGTACCAAACCGTCAACACCAACAACTTGTTCGGGCGACGTGCCCCAAGAAACCTGTGGTGCAATTTCTGAAGCATCCAATGTAACTGTCGCATCAAATTCCGCGCCGTCATCGCTAGGTAAACTCTTCCAATAAGCTAAGGCTTGATTCCAATGTTGTGTAGAAGGTGCAAACTCACGACCTAGCAGATAGTCGTAAGTTTTCTGATCAGGAGCGACCAATCCAGCTCTTGCACCTGCTTCAATCGCCATATTACATAGCGTCATGCGGCCTTCCATAGATAGCTCGCGAATTGCTTCGCCCGTATATTCAATGACATAACCTGTGCCGCCCGCTGTACCAATCTTTCCGGTAATAGCTAAAGCAATATCTTTCGCAGAGGCATATTTAGACAATGTACCGTTGACCACAACTTGCATGGTTTTTGATTTTTTCTGCGGCAAAGTTTGGGTTGCCATCACATGCTCAACTTCCGATGTACCAATGCCGAATGCCAATGCACCAAAAGCACCATGTGTTGCAGTGTGGCTGTCTCCACAAACCACCACCATACCGGGATGAACAAAACCATGCTCAGGTACAACAACATGAATAACACCGTTATTCGGGTTTTTCATATCATATAAATTCAAACCGTTTTCAAGGCAGTTTTCAGCCATTGTTTCAATTTGTTTGCGCGCTATTGGATCTGCAATTGGCTGATCACGATTTTTAGTGGGTACGCAATGATCCATCGTAGCCAATATGCTATGAGGGTTACGTACCTTGCGGCCTGACAATCTAAGGCCTTCAAAGGCTTGAGGGCTAGTCACCTCATGCATTAAATGGCGATCAACATAAAGCAAAGGGGCTTGGCCAGCCGCATCTACTACTAGATGGCTGTCCCAGATCTTTTCGTACATGGTCTTTTTCATTACGTATTCCAAAGCTGACATACGGGCTTTATAGCCGGCGTATGGCGAGTTACAAGGTCTGTCGAAAGCATATTAAACTATGCGTTGGGTAACATTATCGCCCAGAATAGTCTTTATTTGCAATTTTAGGGCGGGACTACTTTAAGTCATGCTTTCGACTTTCATAAGAAAACCAGTAATGGAAGAGATAAAAAGCTGATTTTCCATTAGCAAATGCAGACAATCTGAATTATTTAAGCTAATAAATTAATTAATATCTGTTCATAAATGTCACTCAAAGTTTCCAAATCATCCAAGCTAACATGCTCATTTATTTTATGAATAC
>CAIRBC010000051.1 GCA_903876685.1 uncultured Nitrosomonadales bacterium
CGGTGTTCTGGCGGACATACAGTTCATCCCACATTTCTTCAGCACGTTTGTCACGGGTGAAGAGTGAACCCAGAATTACCATCAGGAAGCCCAGCGGTATCGACAGCAAACCAGGATTCTTCAGCAGGAAGAATGGTTTTTCCAGACCGGAAATGCTGGTGGTCTGACCTTCAAACTTCTTCAGGTCATCCTCTGCCTTGGCTTTGGCTTTTTCAGTCGCGGCGATATCTTTCTTCACCTTGGCGAGGTCATCCTGAGCTTTTTTCAGCGCGACTGGATCAGTTGCCGCTGCGGCAAGCGCTGCGTCCAGCGCAGGCAACTTCTCGTTCAGTTGAGCAAGCTTCGTAGCGGCGCCTGGTTTGGCTGGCTTCTCGGTAGAAGCTGCTTTAGCTGGAGAAGAGGGTACACAACCGTCTAGTGCAAACAGGTCGCAAATGAAGCTGGAGGCAGGTTTCGCTGGTTGTGCTTCCCTTGCCAGTTGAATAGGTTCTCCATCCAGCACTTTTTTGGCAGAGGCGATAACCGCTTTAGGGTAAGTCAGGTTGGGTGAAAGCATGACTAGTCCGATTGCCGTCAAGGAACCTACGATCATCCCCAGGATAATACCGGTGGTGTTGCATTTCTTCCAGTACAAGGTCAGGAATACGCAAGGCAGGTTGCTCGATGCCGCTACCGCAAAGGCCAGCGCTACCAGGTGGGCGACGTTCTGACCCTTGGCAAGAATGCCTACCGTGATCGCGATTATGCCGACGATCCCTGAAGAAACACGCGCTGCAACCACTTGCTCACGGGGGGTAGCATGGTCACCGCGGATCACGCCGACATAGATGTCATGCGCCATCGCAGAAGCGGCTGCCAGCACCAGACCTGCCACCACCGCTACGATGGTCGCAAATGCCACTGCCGCCACAAAGGCCAGGAAGAAGTTGCCCAGCATTGAGCTTTCACCACCACCCAGATATTGAGCCAGCAAGGGACCCGCCATATTACCGCCTGCATCAACAGAAGCGATCTTGTTAGCACCCACCAGCATGGCTGCACCGGTACCCAGGAACAGCGTCAGTACATAGAAACCGCCGATGATACCCATCGCCCAAAGCACGGAAGTACGGGCTGCCTGTGCTGTCGGTACGGTGAAGAAACGCATCAGGATGTGTGGCATACCGGCCGTGCCCAGCACCAGTGCCATACCCAGAGAGATCTGGTCGATCGGGCTCTTCAGGAACAAACCTGGCTCCAGAAAGCGCTGACCCAGTTCTTCCTTGGTCATGCCCAAAGCGGCATCGCCCAACAGCTTGGCAACTTGTGCGACGATCTTATCATCGCCCACCACGGCTTGCAGGTAAGCCGGCAGGCTAAAGCCGTAAGGCGACCATACCAGAAACACCAGCACTAGAGAGGCCATTACCAGCAGTACGGCCTTGGTGATTTGCACCCAAGTGGTTGCCTTCATGCCGCCGAAAACCACATAGGTCATCATCAAAATGCCCACGCCGATGATCGAGATTTCATAGTCGATACCGATCAGGGTCTTGATTAGCACACCACCGCCCACCATTTGTGCGGTCAGGTAGAAAGTGGACACCAGGATGGTAGACATGGCCGCAACTACCTTGGTTTTCTTGGGTTCATTGCGGAATGCGAGAATGTCACCCATGGTGTATTTGCCGATGTTACGGCAAGGTTCGGCGATCACCAGCAGCACGGTGATATAGGCAACCAGCCAGCCCACCGAGTACATAAAGCCATCATAGCCGTACAGAGAAATCAGACCGGCGATACCCAGGAAAGAAGCGGCTGACAGATAGTCACCTGCGATTGCCCAGCCATTCTGAATGCCGCTGACCGAACGACCTGCCGCATAAAATTCTGAGGTGGAGTGCGTGGAGCGCGCCGCCCAGAAGGTGATCGTCATGGTGATCGCGATGATCACGCCGAACACCGCAAAGGTCATCCACTTGAATTCATCGGCAACAGCGCCCGCGCCAGCGGAGGCAATGCCGCTGCTGCATAAAGCTGCAGAGGCTAAAAGCAAATTATTTAATTTCAAATTCATTTTATACCCCTTGTGCTTCATTGATGATTTCCTGAGCCATAGCATCAAACTCGGCATTGGCTTTTCTTGCATAGACAAAGGCTATAATCCAAGCGACTGCAAATTCGGACAGCGCGAAAAGAATACCGAAGTTGACTACACCCCATAATTTTACTTTGTATAAGTCCTGGTAATACGCGGCACCTATAGGCAACAAGAAATAATAAACTGTGGATAAAATCATCAATCCCCACAGGAATACTGTTTTCTTGCGATGCAAGGCATGAAACTTGGGTGTGGCATCGATCGCCGCCCAATTAACTTTTGAATTTGACATTTTTGCTCCCATTAAACAATCAACAAGTCAGGATTTAACCCCGATCCACTCGTACAGCTAATCAGGATGTTACGATAGAAAGCTTACAGTTACCTTACAGTTGCCTTACGAATCCACCCAGCGTTGAACTTTTTCCAGATTACGCAGTCCGGCCATATCAATAATATTCTTTTTATGCGCCTGAGAACGCCCGACCTGGAATAATTGTGCGGTTGCCAACGCATCCGCAAAGGCATTATGGCGTACATCGATATGGATGTCGTAATGACCAATCCAGTCATCCAGTGCGCGAAATTTATGCGCCAGCGGGGGATTCAGGCCTGGCATCAGGTAAGCCAGATCCAGCCAGGGATGGTTGAAGGAAAAGCCCAGATAATCCCGCAAGGCTCTTTTGATCATGGTTTCGTCGAAGGTGACATGGAAAGCAACCAGCGGATCTTTGCCGAGATATTCGAGAAAGGCCAGCAAGGATTCGATGGGCGGCACGCCCTCGAGTTGCGCGGCTGCGCCGATGCCGTGCAACAGGATATTGCCTTTGTCACTGGCAGACTGCTGTTGCATCACCACATAAAAGCTGTCACCCATTGAAACCCTGCCATTCACTACCGCTACCGCGCCGATGGATATCAGTTGGTCATTCATCAGATTCAGACCGGTCGTTTCGACATCCACCACCACGCAACGCATCTTGTTGATAGGTGTATGCAAGGATACTTTGGGCAATTTATGCCATGCCTCAAGCCGTTGTTGCTGTTCAGGGGTAAAGCTTAACCGTTCCTTGAACAGGCTTCTCAACCAGTGGATCACAGGTGGTACTCCAGGGTCAGGCGTGACTGGAGTTTGCGCGCCTGACGGAAGGCTTCCTTGAGTATGCGCCTGTCCAGTTCATTAAGCTTCTTGGGATCGATCAAGTTGTCCAGATCTTCGTCGGTAGAACCCTGTGTTTTTGCAACGTCGTGATGGCGCAACCGTAATACCTGAATAAACAGGAAGGCATTGATCCAGGCTTCGACTTCGCTAGGGTGAACTTTCATTTTTGCCGCACTGCCTCGCAGGCGCTGGATGGTACTGGTGTGGCTTACCCCTGCTGAAATACTGAAAATGCGCGCCGCATCGACGAAGGGGGTGATGCCGTTGAGCTTGAGGTCGAGTTTATGTTGCTTGCCCACCACAAAATCGCGCATCACACCCAGAGGCGGCCGTATGCTCATCGCATTCTCTGCCAGTTGATGCAGGAATCTTGAATTGTCGCAGGCAGCAACCAGTAGCCACTGGCGTAATTCTTCGGCAAGCCCCTTTGCCCCATGCAGCGCACGGAAGTCGAAAAAGATCGAGGAGTGTAGCAATGCCTCAGGGGTGCCATTGGTGATCCAGTTCATGAAAGTGCGCTTCCATTCCTCCAGAGAGAGGCACCAGAGCGGGTTGGAAGCCATCACAAAGCCACGACACAGCGGAAAACCGCATTTCTCAAGTGAATCGTTGATCCGTTTGGCGACCGGCAATAACTGGGCTCGCACTTCATCGGCGGTCATGCCCTCGGGCACCATGAAAATGATTGCATTGTCCTGATCGGTGTTCAGCGTCTGTTCAAAACGCCCTTCAGAGCCTAGCGCCATCCAGCATAGTTTGTCTGCCAGGGGTGAAGTGCTGATGCCGCTGGCGTTATATTCCAGCTGGATCACGCGGGCGGTTAAAAGATCGTTGAAGGTAGAGATGAATTGCGTGAACTGCTCGGCAGCTACGCCTTGAGCCATCATGTTATGTGCCATGCTGTGAATGTCGGCCGCCGCACTCTGTAAAACTTCAATCGACTCCGCATGACGGATGTTCGCGCCGACCTGACGTAACCCCACTCGCTGCAAGGCAAACAGATCCTTTTCTGTTACCAGTCCTACCAGTCGTTCGTTATCAACCACCAGCGTATGCCGGATACCTTCCGTGGCCATGGCCAGCGCCGCTTCATATGCCAGCGCTTGCGGCGACAGGGAAGTCAGCTTGGTTGACATGACATTGATGATGGGTTGTTCCAGGTCAATCTGCGGCAGAGCGATACGTTCCAGCACATCGGGTAGCGTCAGAATACCCAATGGCCGCCCTTGCTCATCTATCGCCACCATCGAACCGATGCGCAGTTCATGCATACGTTCCAAGATCTGTCGCACCGGCGATTCAGGCGAGCAGGTGATGGGTGCTCGCCGGATGATGGCAGACAAGGGGCTGGTCAGCGACTGCTGTTCACCACTGGTCTGGTTGTATTGAGCCTGAATGACTTGATTGGATTGTTCCAGCAAATTGGCAATGCGGCGAGTACAGAAATCACGGAACTGGGCGCTGGTGCCCAGCAGGCTATGGAAGTCCTCGGCGGGCAATTCGTAGCAGAAGGTATCCTTGACTGCCCGGTACAGGTTGGCTACCGGACGGTGCGACAATAAGGCGCCGAGCGCGAAACATTCGCCTTCAGCCAGTTCCATGCAGGTGTCTTCTTCACTGCCGGCAATATTTTGTTCGCCCTGCACCATGCCTTGCTTGATGACCATGAAATGATCTACCACGCCTTGCTCAGGCGAGACGATTACCTCGCCGTTGACATAGTAGGCGAGTCGCATACGCTCCAGCATCCAGAGCACATGTGCAGGTTCCATCCGGTTGAAGGGCGCATGTTTTGCGAAAAAAACAAATTGGGCTGCGTGTGTCGCGTTCAAAGTATATCCTTATTCTAAATCAATTGGTTATTATATCATGCCGAGTAATTGCGGCAGCCATAACGACAAGCCCGGCCAGTAGGTGACCACTACCAGGAAACCCAGCATCGCCAGCAGCCACGGCCATACCGCGATGGTCAGTTCGGTAATGCCCATCTTGGTAATACCGGATGCGACATAAAGGTTGAGTCCCACCGGCGGATGACACATCCCGACTTCCATGTTCACCACCATGATGATGCCAAAATGCACCGGATTGATGCCCAGTTTCATCGCCACCGGGAATAGTATCGGCGCGAATATCAGCACAATCGACGAGGGTTCCATGAAGTTTCCAGCCAGCAGCAATAGCAAGTTGCAAGCGAGCAGGAAGGCGATCATCCCTAGACCGTGACCCAACATCCAGCCGGCCAGCGCCTGCGGAATATTTTCGTTGGTCATGATAAACGAGAATAACATCGCATTGGTGATAATATACAGCAGCATCGCCGACATATTGGCCGAGTTGAGCAGCACGCGCGGCACATCCTTCAAGCCCAGATCTTTGTACACAAAAATGGCAATAAAGAAGGCATAGACTGCGCTGACCGCAGCCGCTTCGGTCGGTGTGAACATACCGGTATAAATCCCGCCCATTACGATCACCACCAGCAGCAAGCCCCATACCGATTCGCGGAAAGCTTTTAAACGCTGGCTAAAAGTGGCGCGGGTCATGCGCGGATAATCGAATTTTTTTGCACGATACCAGGTGACCAGACCCAAGATAAAGGCCAGCGCAATGCCGGGCATCACGCCCGCCATGAATAGCGCACCGACTGAAGTATTGGTCGCTACCGAATACATGACCATCACGATCGAGGGCGGGATCAGGATGCCCAGGGCGCCCGAAGTGGTGATGATGCCTGCGCCAAACTTGTTGGGAAAGCCCGCCTTGACCATCGCCGGTAGCAGTATCGAGCCTATCGCTACCACTGTCGCCGGAGAGGAACCGGAAATTGCCGCAAACAAGGCACAGGCCAGCACACCAGCCAACCCCAGGCCACCGTACCAGTGTCCTACCATGGCGGTGGCAAATTTGATCATGCGTTTGGCGACCCCACCGTGGGTCAAAAAATTGCCTGCGAGGATGAAAAATGGAATCGCCATGATCTCGAACTTTTCGATACCGGTGAACAGTTTCAGTGCGACGGATTCCAGCGGCACCTGGGTGAACATGAACAGGAAGCTCAGCACGGTGAGTCCCAGCGAAATCGAGATGGGCATACCGGTCAGCATTAGCACCAGTAATAGCATGAATATGATAGCGGCGTTCATTTCGGTTGCTCCTCGCCCAGCATTTTATGTTTAAGGTCATGCATATGCAGGTTATCGTCCAGTGAATAAACATCGACATCAACCTGAGGCTTGTCGTCTTCCAGACCATCTACATGTCCGTGGTCGTGGTGGGGTAGTTCACCGGTTTTCAGGAAGTTGCTTAGAACCTGTAAAAAACGGAAACACATCAGGCCGGTGCCCAGCGGAATCGCAGAATAAACCATCCAGGTCGGCCATTCCAGATCAGGCGTGGTAGGACCTTCAGGCACATCGCCGAAGGGGCTGCCCGTAACGCTCAGGAAAGCATGATGTGCGCCGTTTTCCCAGATAAAGTAAGCACCGAGTGCACAGACGATGCTGGTGAAAAGTGCACCCGCCAGCAGGCCGAAAATAATGAAACGGGCGCGAATCTTCTCCTCAAGCCGGTTGATCAGCACGTCTACGCCGACATGGATGCCGGTGCGCACGCCGTAAGCTGCGCCAAACTTGGCCATCCAGACGAACATGATGATGGTGAGTTCCTGTGCCCAGGTGAAATTGAGTGTCAGCAGCCAGTCCTGTACCACGGGAATGTTCATGCTGGCGGCGTAGCGATGAATGACGGCGACGAAGATGATCAGTGTCGCTGCGGCCATGAGGGAGGCAATTATCCACTCCTCAAGATGATCGAGATATTTCATGAACTTTTCCTACCTAACAGTTATTCGCGGCTTCAGCCGCTGCTATAAGGGTTATGCGGCTGAAGCCGCTCCTGTCACAAGGGCTATTGCAGCCCTTGTGTATAACTTTACGGCAAGCAAATTATAGCTTGTTCGGATCGAAGCCGGTCTCTTTGTAGATGGCTTGCAGCAGTTCGTTGCCGACACGGTCAGCCATCTTGGTATGCACCGGTGCCATGGCTTTCTTGAAGGCCAGTTTTTCATCCTTGTTGGGAACATAAACGATGGTCTTGCCGCTCTTCTTTACCCCTTCCAGTGCGCTGTCATTTTCCTCCTGGGCAATCTTGTTGGCATAGAGGGTTGCTTCCTTCATGGCAGTTTCCAGTTGTCCTCGCACGTCAGCTGGTAATCCTTCCCAGAACTTTTTGTTGACGATGACCGCATAACCCAAATAACCGTGATGGGTCAGGGTCAAATATTTTTGTACTTCATGCATCTTCTGCGTGTAGAAATTCGAGACTGGGTTCTCGGTGCCATCCACAACGCCGGTTTGCAAGGCCTGATAGACTTCGGAGAAAGCCATTACCTGAGGCAGGCCACCGATGGAGCGAATTTCTTCTTCCAGCACCTTTGAAGACTGGATACGCATTTTCTTGCCCTTCAAATCCGCAGGCATCTTGATCGGGGTATTGGCTGAAAAGGACTTGAAGCCGTTGTCCCAGAAGGACAGCCCCTTGATACCTTTGGCTTCCAGTTTGGCCAGCAGCGAGGCGCCGATAGGTCCCTGTGTTACCCGGTGTAATTCGGCGGTGTCGTCAAAAATGTAGGGAAAGTCGAAGACCTCGAATTCCTTGGCACCGAGCGGGCCGAATTTGGCCAGAGAGGGGGCGAGCATCTGTACAGAGCCGATCTGCAGCGCCTCCATTTCTTCCTTGTCTTTGTATAACGCGCTGTTTGCATAGACTTCCACCTTGACACGGCCTTTAGTCAGCTCAGCAGCTTTCTTGGCGAAAAACTCGGATGCCTTGCCCTTGGGGGTATCGGCGGCGACCACATGGCTGAATTTGATGACTATTTCGCCCGCCGCCTGTGCAAGATTGCAAACGCCAAAGGCTAGAACGAACATCATCGCACTACGAAATTTCATGATTCTCTCCTTATGTTTCACCCTTTAAAGAGTGACTTATTTATGTGCAGCTGAAAAGGCGCTGTCCCTGTACTTCAGATTATATGCGATGTTTAACCTGCAGTGACTAGCCAGGTTAAATACATCATCAATCAACCTTTTAACTGTTCCTTGAGGGTTTCGTGATCCAGTTCCTTTTCCCAGTTCGACACTACAATCGCCGCAACCCCATTACCGACGAAATTGGTCAGCGCACGCGCTTCCGACATGAAACGATCTACTCCTAGAATCAGTGCCAGACCTGCTACTGGAATCGAGGGCACCACCGCCAAGGTTGCCGCCAGTGTGATGAAACCGGCACCGGTGACACCAGAGGCACCTTTGGATGTCAGCATGGCAACCCCAAGGATGGTAAATTGCTGGGTCAGTGTAAGGTCTATATTGAGCGCCTGTGCCACAAATAATGCCGCCATAGTCAGATAAATATTGGTGCCGTCCAGATTGAAAGAGTAACCGGAAGGTACCACCAACCCTACCACCGATTTGGAGCAGCCCAGACGTTCCAGTTTATTCATCAGCGGTACCAGCGCTGATTCTGAAGAAGAGGTACCCAGCACGGTCAGCAGTTCATCCTTGATATAGATGATGAAGCGGATGATATTAAAACCAACTAAGGCACCAATGGCACCCAGTACGATCAGCACGAACAGCAGGCAAGTCAGATAGAAGCTTCCCATCAGGGCAGCCAGAGGCTTGAGTGCGGCCAAGCCATATTTGCCGATGGTGAAAGCCATCGCACCGCCAGCTCCCAATGGCGCCAGTTTCATGATGGTGCCCATCATCGCAAAAAAGATGTGCGAGCATTCTTCGATGAAATTGTGGACCAGTTGCCCGGCTTTACCCAGGTGGAGTATGGTGTAACCAAACAGGATTGCGATCAGCAGCACTTGCAACAGATCCCCGCTACCGGTGAAGGCATCGGCGAAGGTCTTGGGGATAATGTGCAGTAGAAAATCCACCGTGCTCTGTTCCGAGGCGGCCTTGGCATAATTGGCGACTGCCTTGGCATCCAAGGTCTTCGGATCGACGTTGAAGCCGTCGCCAGGTCGGACAAAGTTCATCACCAGCAAGCCGATCAGCAGCGCCAGCGAGGAGACGATTTCAAAATACAGCAGCGCCTTGCCGCCCACGCGCCCGACTTTTTTCATATCGCCTGCACCGCAGATGCCCAGCACCACGGTACAAAAAATCACCGGACTGATCAACATCTTGACCAGTCCGATAAAGCCATCTCCGAGTGGCTTCAAGGAAACGGCTGCGGCAGGATTGAAATAACCCAGTGAACCGCCAGCCAAAATAGCCAGCAATACCCAAAAATACAAATGTCCAGTTACGCGCTTCATGATCACATGCTCCTATTTCTAAATGATTTTTAACGGATTTCCACGCCTGCCACCGCCAGTGCACTCATGTTGACGATACGTCGCACGGTGGCAGTGGAAGTCAGTACATGTACGGATTTTGCGGCACCCAGCAGTACCGGACCGATGGTGGTGCCTTCTCCGGCGACCATTTTTAGCAGGTTAAAGGCGATATTCGCTGCATCGAGATTGGGCATGATCAGCAGGTTTGCTTCGCCCTTGAGTTGTGAATTGGGAAACAGTTGTAAACGCAATCCTTCGGAAAGCGCCACATCGCCGTGCATCTCGCCTTCCACTTCCAGCTCAGGTGCTCGTTGTACCAGCAGTTCATGTGCACGGCGCATTTTTTGTGCGGAAGGATTGTCGAAGCTGCCGAAGTTGGAATGTGAAAGTAGTGCCACCTTCGGGGTAAGGCCGAAGCGACGCACTTCTTCAGCCGCGAGTATGGCGATTTCAGCGATCTGTTCTGCGCTGGGCTCGATATTGACGTGTGTGTCGCAGACAAACAGGGTACGGTTGGGCAGGCGCAGGATATTCATCGCCGCAAAAACCGTAGCATTCGCCCGCAACCCAATCACTTCACTGATGTAATGCAGATGCTCCTGCGGGCGGAAGTGGGTGCCACATAACATCGCGTCGGCGGCACCCATCCTGATCAGCATCGCGCCGATCAGGGTGTTGCTGCGGCGCATTTCGCGCTTGGCATATTCTTCGGTGACCCCATGACGTTCCATTAGTTGGTGATATTCCATCCAGTAGCTGCGATAGCGCGGGTCGCTTTCCGGGTTGACGACTTCAAAGTGTTTACCGGCTTGTATGCGCAACCCCAGTTTGTGGATGCGCTGGTTGATTACGCCAGGTCTGCCCACCAGTAACGGCAGTGCCAGACCTTCGTCCACGACCATTTGCACCGCATGCAGCACACGCTCGTCTTCACCCTCGGCATACACCAGTCGTTTGGGATTCTTTTTCGCCAGGTTAAATACCGGCTTCATCAGCAAGCCGGAATGGTAAACAAAGTTCAGTAATTGCTCGTAATAGCCGTCCATGTCGGCTATTGGCCTGGCAGCAACCCCGCTGTCCATCGCCGCTTTCGCCACCGCAGGGGCAATTTTGGTGATCAGGCGCGGATCGAACGGCTTGGGGATCAGATATTCCGGGCCGAAACTCAGGTATTCTTCGCCATAGGCCGCTGCGACCGCTTCCGATTGCTCGGCTTTGGCCAGTTCGGCAATCGCATAAACCGCAGCGCGCTTCATTTCCTCGTTAATGGTAGTCGCGCCTACATCCAGTGCGCCGCGAAAAATATAGGGGAAACACAACACATTGTTGACCTGGTTGTGATAGTCAGAACGCCCGGTAGCCAAAATAGCATCCGGTCGTACCGCCTTGGCCTCTTCAGGCAGAATTTCTGGAGAGGGATTCGCCAGTGCAAAAATAAGCGGGTTAGCTGCCATCTGTGCGACCATTTCGGGTTTGAGCACGCCGCCCGCTGATAAACCCAGGAATACATCTGCGCCCGCGATGACTTCCTTGAGGGTGCGCGCAGTGGTGGCAATCGCATAACGCGCCTTGTTATCGTCCATTTCTGCCGTGCGCCCCTGGTAGACCACGCCTGCAATGTCGGTGACGATAATGTTTTCCATGCGCACGCCGAGGCTCACCAGCATGTCCAGGCAGGCCAGCGCGGCAGC
>CAIRBC010000052.1 GCA_903876685.1 uncultured Nitrosomonadales bacterium
CCAAACATCACGCGCTTGGCGTGGCCCGGATATTGTTTGCGAATTGAGACGACAGCCAAGCGATAACTACAGCCTTCGGGTGGCAGATAAAAATCGATAATCTCCGGAAACTGTTTCTGTAATAGCGGCACGAATACTTCGTTCAGCGCCACGCCCAGCATCGCCGGTTCATCCGGCGGTTTGCCGGTATAAGTCGAATGATAAATCGGCTGATGGCGCATCGTGATACGTTCGATGGTAAAAACCGGGAATTTATCTTGTTCGTTGTAATAGCCGGTATGGTCGCCATAGGGACCTTCCAGCGCAGTTTCCTCGGAATGTATCACGCCTTCCAGCACGATTTCCGCGGAAGCAGGCACCTGCAAATCACTCCCCAGACATTTGACCAATTCAGTCTTGGCACCTCGCAACAAACCGGCAAACTGGTACTCTGACAGTGAATCCGGAACCGGCGTGACCGCACCCAGGATGGTCGCAGGATCAGCACCGATCACCACCGCAACCGGAAAAGGCTGACCGGGATTTTTTTCAACATGCTCACGAAAATCCAGCGCACCGCCGCGATGGGCGAGCCAGCGCATGATAACCTTATTGGGCGCGATGACCTGCTGACGGTAAATCCCCAGATTTTGACGCGACTTGTTGGGTCCTTTAGTCACCACCAGTCCCCAAGTGATCAAGGGGGCTATATCGCCCGGCCAGCAATGTTGAATCGGCAACCGAGAAAGATCGACTTCGCGCCCCTCCCAGATAATTTCCTGACAGGGGGCACTGTTGACGATTTTGGGGGACATATTCAATACCTGCTTCAGCACCGGCCATTTATCCCAGGCATCTTTCAAGCCTTTGGGTGGCTCTGGTTCCTTGAGAAACGCCAGCAATTTGCCCACTTCGCGCAACGCCTGGATATTTTCCTCACCCATGCCCAAGGCTACACGACGCGGTGTGCCGAATAAATTGGCCAGTACCGGCATAGCAAAACCCGTCGGCTGTGTAAACAATACCGCTGGACCTTGTGCGCGCAGCACCCGGTCACAGATCTCCGTCATCTCCAACTTGGGCGAAACAGGGATCGTCACCCGCCTGAGTTCGCCGATTTTTTCCAGTTGGGCGATAAAATCGCGCAGGTCTTTATATTTCATTTAAAATTCCTTCGCGTTAATATAATTTGGCTTCCCCTTCAGGACGGGTCTTGAAGCGTTTATGCAACCAGAAATATTGCTCGGGCATTTCACGCACCCGTTGTTCGATAAACTCGTTCATGCGACGTGTGTCGGCCAGCAGATCACCGGTGGGATAATTTTCCCAGGCCGGATAAAAGCGAACTTCATAGCCATCCGGCAACAGCTTGCTAATGCAGGGAACTACCTGCGCACCCGTCATTTCAGCAAGTCGCGGCACGGTGGTCAGGGTAGCGGCTGGAACCTTGAAAAATGGTACGAACAAGCCATCCCTGGTCGACAGATCCTGGTCAGGCAAATAATAAAAGGGATGTTGTGCGCGCATCGCCTTGATGATGGGGCGTAAGCCCTGCTGTCGGGAGTACAGTTTCTGTGCACCAAAACGTGACCTTCCTCTCAACAGCAATTCATTAAACAGCGGATTTTTCTGATTTGAATACACGCTGACCAAATTGACATGCTGAATTAACCAGGAGCCGCCTACATCGAGTGCAACGAAATGGGGAGCTAACAGAATCACCGGCCCTTTGGATTGTGCCTGCTGGTAATATTCAAAACCCTCTACCCGGATATACCGCTGAATACGCGACGCTGAAGCCCACCACAGCAGACCTCGCTCCAGCAGGCTGCGCGTAAAGGCCTGAAAATTTTTCCTGACCAGCACCCGGCGCTGTTGCACGGATAAATCCGGGAAGCACAACCGAAGATTTGTGGTAGCAACGCTGCGTCTTTCGAAAGCCACAAAATAAAGTAGCAGACCCAGACTATTACCCACCAGCGCTTGCAGACGCAACGGCAGAAAATGCAGTAACCAGATTAGTAAAATGCCCAGTCTAGTCAAAATTCCCCCCTATCGTCAGGATCATGCCTGATCCTGCCTGGCCGAGTCCTGAGCGGGCATATGCACGCCTTGTGGCGTTTTGTAACGATTGTAACTCCATAGATATTGAGACGGGCTGGTGCGTATGGTCTGTTCAAGCGCCGCATTCACCTGCCGTGGCACCGAGGCTGCCAAATCCAGCAGCAGCGGCTCAATGTTGATTACATAGCCTTGTCCCTGAGGCAGACGTCTGGAATATACCATCAACACCGCCGCATCGCTGCGCTCGGCCAGACGCCCCAGTAGCGTCATGGTGTAGGCAGGGCGACCGAAGAAATCCGCCCATTCTCCTTCTCCTGCGCCGGGTGCCTGGTCTGGCAACAGGCCAATCGCCTCACCGCGTTTGAGCGCTTTAACCATCAGGCGCACGCCGCTGACATCGGTCTTGGCCAAGGTAATTTGGCCACGTTCCCGGCCGCGCTTCATAAATTCATCCAGCCAGAGCAATTTGGGCGGTCGATACATGACGGTCAGCGGCTTCAATTGCGCGAGGTAAAGTGCACAAATCTCAAAACAGCCCAGATGCGGAGTCAGAAAAATGATGCCCTTGCCCCGTTGCTGTGCGCTGGTGATATGCGCCTGCCCGGTAAATTCGTGCACCTTGCCGAGGACTTCAGCATAAGGCCTAAGCCAGAGCCAGCTTAATTCCATAAAGGATTTTCCCGTTTCGGCAATGGTTGCGTGTAGCAGCTCCCGGTATTCAACTTCGTTACTGGCTAGACCTGCCATACGCAAATTTTCGCGGGTGCGAGCAGAGTATTGAGCAGAAGCCCAGTAAATCAGCCAACCTAGCCCGCTACCCATGCCATGCAACAGGCGTAGTGGCAGCAAGGACAGCAGGCGAAAAGCAGTTTTCAGGAGAATAAATTTCATAGAGTTGCAATGCTACCAAGTTTGGCCGAAATTGGTACAATGAATACCTTTTATTTTTTTCAGATTGAGCGAGGAACCATGAGCGAATATTTGTTTACGTCAGAATCCGTTTCCGAAGGCCATCCAGACAAGGTGGCGGATCAAATTTCTGACGCGATCGTCGATGCTATTCTAGCGCAAGACAAGCATTCGCGCGTTGCGGCTGAAACCTTATGCAACACCGGACTGGTCGTGCTGGCAGGTGAAATCACCACAACCGCCAATGTCGACTATATACAGGTGGCACGCGATACCATCAAGCGCATCGGCTATGATAATACCGAATATGGCATCGATTACAAGGGTTGTGCGGTATTGGTAGCCTATGACAAACAGAGTCCGGATATTGCACAGGGCGTTAACAAGGCCTATGACGACACGCTGGATCAGGGGGCTGGCGACCAGGGTCTGATGTTTGGCTATGCCTGCGATGAAACCGATACCTTGATGCCGCTGCCGATTTATCTGGCACACCGCGCGGTGGAACGTCAGGCGCAATTGCGACGCGATGGCCGACTGAACTGGTTGCGCCCCGATGCAAAATCACAAGTCACGATACGTTATGTGGATGGCAAGCCGGATTCCATAGACACCGTCGTTCTATCCACACAACACGCACCGGATATATCTCTGGAACAGATTCGTGAAGCGGTCATCGAGGAAATCATCAAGCCGATCATTCCTGCGAATCTGATCAAGGGTAACATCAAATATCTGGTCAATCCAACCGGCCGTTTTGTGATTGGCGGTCCGCAAGGCGATTGCGGCCTGACCGGACGCAAGATTATCGTCGATACCTATGGCGGTGCTGCCCCCCATGGCGGAGGTGCCTTCTCAGGGAAAGACCCCTCCAAGGTCGATCGTTCCGCTGCCTATGCCGGACGTTATGTAGCGAAAAATATTGTTGCTGCCGGTCTGGCCAGCAAATGCCTGATCCAGATTTCTTACGCAATTGGAGTTTCCAAGCCGACCAGCGTCTGGATCACCACTTATGGCACAGGCAAAATTTCCGACGAGAAAATCGCTGAACTGGTCAATAAACATTTCGATCTGCGCCCCAAGGGCATCGTGAAAATGCTCGACTTGCTCCGTCCGATCTACCAGCAAACAGCAGCCTATGGTCACTTCGGCCGCGAAGAACCCGGCTTCACCTGGGAAAACACCGACAAGGCAGCCGCACTACGCGCGGATGCGGGGCTATAAAGGCTAAACATAACGCAGAAATAACTGCAGCTTAACATCCGCATTTGACCTGAAAACTCAGTATAACTTGTACCAAGTGCGGATTTAGAAGCTTGAGATAGCGGGCAGGAAGCCCGCTTTCTCAACTACACATCCTCTCAACACCGCTTTCAACCCGTTATTTCACCGTGCAGGAATTACTATCGCCCTGCCCGACACCTTTACCGGTGCTCTTGTTACTGCTGATAGAGTTTGGCATGGTTACCTGTATACCCAGTGTAGGAGGAACGATACTAGGCGATACGTTAGCGCCTGGCGTATAGCTGAAGGATCCTGCTGGAACCTCGATCGTTCCGGCTGCGTTGGTCACAACGGTCGCACCCTGCGCTGTATCGGTATACAGACCATTTCCAGGCGCTTGTCCGGTCACGGTAGGGATGTTGGCACAGTCATTATTGCAGATGACAGCACCGAAATGCGTGCCGCGAATTCCTATGGTCGCTGCTGAAGTATTAATCTTGAAATGATCAGGATTACGCTTGCCGAGTAAACCCGTCACCGAACGTAACCCGCCCTTAAGTAGGCTCACCACAAAATTATCCTGACCTTTCTGGGCTGCGTCATAGGCATAATTATCCAGTTTGAGTATCGACTCAGGCCGCAATACCACTTCGCCCCCGTCATTGAACTTGATCCGTGCAAAAGTATCTTTTTCAGTACGCAAGGTATCACCTTCATTCACCTCCGACTTGACCGAAAGTATCTTGCTTGAACCATCGGCGCGTGTCACATAAAGCACACCTGACAGATGTGTCACCACACCCGCCTTTTCTGCCCATGCTGAAACCGGCATCCACAATCCTGTTAAACACAGCAGACTGACCAGCGCCAGATGTTGCATCCGGTGACCCAGCTTTGGAATTATATTTTGTTCCACTTTCCCCTCCATTACCCTATTTATCGATAGTTAATTTATCTGACTTACGGCTGATGCAGCCTGATTATTCTTGCACAGCAGCCGAATTGACGACTGCTTATAACATAACGGTATTCGTAAACGCGACACCCGATATCCTGATACCACCGATCAGACACTATTCCCCTTCAGAGTTCCACCGTCTGGCACAGCCTATATATAATTGACATCCACACCCGCATAAATCCCAGCATCCCTGCTGACAATACAGGTATTTTGCAACAGATTGTCGCTAGCGTACAGCCCAATAGTAGCACCACCGCAGCGAGTTCTGACCAATTCATTGAACGTCCATCAAAATATAAGCTGCGCAGCGGACGATTCCTTAAAGCTTGGTATACTAGCCGCTCAAAAAATATGACTTTGAAATGAATTCTCAAATTTTAATAGGATAATTTACAGTGAACCCAAAATTTATCGGCGTAACGGGACTGCCGAGAGCAGGATCAACATTACTGTGCCAGTTGCTGGCTCAACATCCCGAAATTCAATGTGAAGGACACAGTTCACCGCTGTGTAATACTTTACTGGGCATACGCCGGATGATCAGCGACGACACTTTCTACCTTTCCCAACTGGATAACTCGTTCGACACCAGCTATACACATCTGACTACCGCGATGCAGGGTTTTTTACGGGGATGGAATCAGGGTTGTCAGAAAAAAGCGGTTGTAGACAAAAATCGCGCCTGGCTACACGCGGTGGAACTGCTACTGAACATCGAGCCTGAAGCCAAACTGGTTGTATGTATCCGAGAACTGGGGCAGATTTATGGTTCAATAGAGGCGCAGCACCAACGCACCATCCTGTTGGATTTTATCGACCATCTGGCCGATTATGACCGGTTTGGCCGAGCCGACATTCTGTTCGCCAAAGACAAGGCCATCGGCGCACCACTGATCTCCTTGCATGCAGTGCCAGACTTGCCGAAACAGGTACAAGAAAGACTGTATTTTGTGCGCTTCGAGGACTTGGTGGAACGTCCGACAGCCTGTATGTCGCACCTGTATGCTTGGCTGGGAATGTCGCCCTTTGAGATTAATCCCGAGAAGCTAAAAACAGGCATCCAGGAGAGTGATAGCCATTACCACATGAAATACTTGCACAAACAGACCGAGCGCATCGTCAAACCCCATCGACACGACATCCCGCCTCGCATACAAGCTCAGATCGAAGCAGCCTGCTCCTGGTTTTACCAACTGTACTACCCGGGGAAAAAATAGCGCTCGCACAGGATAATAATTTTGCCCAGGTGAACCGGTTTACAATTGCAGTTCATAACAGTTCTCTTAAAGTCGATGCGTCTTTGCGCTAGTAACTTATCCTGTGAACGACGTAAATATTCGGTTAACCCATAGCCGTCCCATAAACCACTCCATCCAATGGGTTTGGTAGGGTGCGTTTACGCACCAGAATTTATGATGCATCGCAAATGGTGCGTAAACGCACCCTACACTC
>CAIRBC010000053.1 GCA_903876685.1 uncultured Nitrosomonadales bacterium
TAATTTGCAGACGCTAAGCGAGATTGTAAAAAACACAAAAACGCAACGCACCACTCTAAAAGCGTGGCTTTATAAGAAACCAATTCCCATCGGAGCCGCGATTAAAGGCAACGTGGATATCGTTCTGGAAGGCGCATTTTCTGAATACGGCGCAGTAGAGGGCAAGCTGTTAGTCCTTGATAGCGAAGACGCACCTGAATTTGTAATCATTGAGCCTTTGCACGCTAAACGCATTACATGCACAGCCGTAGATAGAGCGGTATTTGATTCTGCCTATAACCTTTATGAGCAACGCGTTGAAGCCGAAGGCATGATAAAATACACGGGCAACGGCGTTCCCTATGCAATTAGAGTCGATAAAATTCATTCCATACTACCAACACCAGGTGTTCCTGATTACAAGCTGACCAGGGGCATTTTGAAGCAATATGTCTGATGTCGTGTATTTTGACTCTTGTGCATTTCTGGCATGGCTTAAGAGCGAGCCCGGAAGGGTAGATGTTATTGCGCAGATTTTCGATGAAGCTAATAACGGACGCCTGAAGATTGTAACGTCAACCTTAGCGATTGCGGAAGTCTTAAACATTCAGGGTTACAAATCCCCTATCCCTGTTGAGCATCGGGAAGCGGTCAGGTCGCTGTTCAGGAACGAGTGGATAATTCCGAAAGGCGTAAATCGGAGAATTGCAGAAATTTCGCAAGAACTGGTTTGGGCTTATGGGGTGAAACCAAAAGATGGGATTCATGTTGCGACTGCGATGGTTTTTAACGTCAGGCAGGTTTACACCTACGATGGTGGCCTAAATGACAAGAAAAATCTAAAAACGGATTACGGTTCGGTTGATATATCGGAACCATTAACGCCAGCGCAGATGAAGATGGACGTATGAGCGAAGAAAAAAGCCAAAAGGACAATTCATCGAGGCCGCCCGTGCCGCTGGCTGCGATGAATCAGAGGAAGCCTTTGACACAAAGCTAAAGGCACTCGTTACCGCCAAGCCCATGACTAACGAACATTCACAAGCTGATAAAGGTGCTCTCTTGGCAGATGCGTGTGAAGCACTGACTTGCAGGTTGCCTGCCATTATCGTTTCTGGTAAAAATGCCAGAGTGAATACTTAACACGGATCATCAAGCGGCAATCATTTTTGTGAACAGATACCCCCTATGCGTGGGTTCTAGGGGCATCAATGGGGGCATCAGCAAGAAACACATTTGTGAAGTTTGTTTTTCCGCAAAGTGTTAGTTGGCCAATTTGAGTCTTCTCGACCGCACCAAATATACATTCGGACACGTTCGCTAATGTCCGCGAAACCCTTGGAAACGGTCACTTACAGAGAATTAAGTGACCGTTCCTGTCCTGTGCCACTCGTTGACATTCGCCCTCAAAGTAGTGCATAATTGGGGGCACATGAATTCACTGGTTACGCAGGTATCCCCGCATGCGGCTCTCAGACGCAGAAATACAGGCCCTTCAGCCGAAAGCTAAACTTTACAAAGTGTTTTTCGGACAGGGGCTTTTTGTGCAGGTCTCTCCGAACGGCAGCAAATACTGGCGGCTCAAATACCACTTGAGCGGCAAAGAGGGAACCTATGCAATAGGGGTTTACCCTGAAGTTTCCGTTGCCGAAGCTCTTGAGGCAAAGCAAGCCGCAAGACACATGATTCGGAAAGGTGAAAATCCTACTGCAATCAAACGCGAGGCCGCAATAGAGGCGAAAAAGCATGAGACAAAGCCCCCCTCTGACACGGCTTTCTCTCTTACACTTGGTGTGACTGGTGGGCTGACAATTGAAACTGAGGCCAAACTAATGAAGATCACCCCCTCCCAAACAGACGCACTCCGAAGATTTTTGAACGCAAAACCCTCAGCCCGCAGGGAGCATGAGCAATGCTGACAGGCATCGTCGTCAAGAATGCAAAACCCAAACTGAAGATGTATCGCCTTTACGATAACGGCGGTCTTTATCTTGAGGTCACGCCTAAAGGCGGTAAATACTGGCGATTCAAATACCGCTTTGCAGGCAAGGAGAAACGTCTCGCCTTTGGGATTTATCCCGATCTCAGTTTGGCGGATGCAAGAGAGCTTCTCGCACAGGCGCGAAATGCTGTGGCCTTGGGAAATGATCCCAGCGAGATCAAGCGAGAGTCAAAACGTCAGGTTGTATTGAAACATGCGAACACTTTCCAGGCGGTAGCCGAAGAATGGTGTGAGGGTCGCAAGCACAAGTGGGTGACAAGCTATTCAGAGGCGATGGTGGAACGACTCAACCGTCATGTTTTCCCAAAGATTGGGCAGCGCCCTATCAAAGACATTACCGCGCCTGAGTTCCTGGCCGTGGTTCGGGTTGTGGAACGTCAGGGTTCGCTTGATCTGGCGCAGCGCCTCATGCAGGCGTCAGCGCAGATTTTCCGATATGCCGTTGCCACGGGACGCGCTGAACGTAATCCGCTTGTCGATCTTAAAGGCGCACTCAAGCCGCCTGTGAGGAAGCATCAGGCGTATCTCAAAGAAAATGAATTGCCGGAGTATTTGAGGAAGTTGGAAGCGTATGACGGCAGCATTCAGACAAGGCTAGCTCTCAAGTTTTTGCTTCTGACGTTCGTTCGCACGACCGAGTTGCGAGCCGCCACATGGGAGGAAATTGATTTCGACAAGGCAGAGTGGCGCATACCTGCTGAGCGAATGAAAATGCGCGAGCAGCACATTGTTCCTCTCTCAAAACAGTCGCTGGCGGTGCTCAATGATCTGAAGTCTTTAACAGGACAGTGGTCCTACGTCTTTGCAAACCAGCACAAGCCATCTGGATTCATGAGCGAGAACACCATGCTGTATGCGCTCTATCGCATGGGCTACCACTCGAAGGCAACGGGGCACGGGTTCCGTGCCACGGCGAGCACCATCCTCAATGAGCATGGTTACGAGCCAAGCGTCATCGAACGACAACTGGCCCACGCGGAGCGAAACGAAGTGCGTGCTGCATACAATCATGCCCAATACTTACCGGAGCGCCGGAAAATGATGCAATGGTGGGCTGATTACCTGGACGAAGCTGCGGCCAAGAAGTCAGTCAATTAACTGAATCCGTGATGAATGCGCGGCAGGTGTGTCCTCGCCTCGCGTTATGTATTTGCCTCTGGCTCCTTATAGTTCCCGTTCGGGAATATTTATGTTTCCAAGAGTCTCTCAAGGCCAAAAGTTCCCGAGCGGGTATTATTTTATTGAATCACTGCTTATTTCATGATATTATTACCGCTCGGTAACAATAGTGAGGCATCCATGAAATACACTCCTGAACAGATTGGGGAACTGGTCCGCAACTCGCGAAAGAGTTTGGATGTGACCCAGAAGGATCTCGCCATGACCTCTGGCACGGGGTTGCGTTTTATCATTGATCTGGAAAAAGGAAAAGCCACCTGCCAAATTGGCAAGGTGCTGACCGTGCTGCATACGCTTGGCATCAAAATGACCTTGAACCCGCCGGTCGCGGAAACCCAAGCAAAGGAATCCAAGTCATGACACGCAAGCTGGATGTGTATATCAATCATCACCTGGCGGGCCAGCTCATCCAAGATGAGCATGGACAACTGGCATTTGA
>CAIRBC010000054.1 GCA_903876685.1 uncultured Nitrosomonadales bacterium
CCGCAAGCGGGGAGAGCGCAGCGAGGGGGGCGTAGCCGCAAGTACGTCGCTGCGCGTGTTTCACGTTAACCATTGGTTGGAGTTTTGGCTTCTTTCGATCTTTGCGAGAATTACTAATGGCATTCTCAGTAAAGCTCAAATCTAGCCAACCCCAACATCTCAATCGCCTCACACAACCGACGATCCAGAGTGGCGATTTTTGCGCTCAAGCGGCGAGCGATTGCCAGATGCAATGCATCCCCTGCTCGCAGCGAGGTAGGCGATTCGATAAGCACCGCTGCTGTACGAAAATCCGCCGGATCAATTTCTACCGTGACAAGGTGCATGGATGCAAAACGTTGAAAATTGGCGATTGCCTGCTGGCGAGTCTCGGCATCAATGGCACCTGTCCGCTGTTTGATGCCGCCAATGCTGGCCATCTCGGTTAAAGTCCAGGCCGAAATCATCAGCTTCGCTTTACGTTGGCTTTCGAGTCGAACTACAAGATTCGCCGCGCCGGGTTCTCGAAAAAAAATCGCCCCCAGCACAGACGTGTCGAGGTAGATCACAGCAGCTCCTGTTCACGCATTTCGGCAACGGTCAGCCCTGACGTTGGCGGTGCAGACACCCACTCGTGCAAATCAGACCAGTCGAAGCCCCCTGATTGGGGCTCAGGAACCAGACGCGCCACAGGCTTTCCCCGGCGGGTAATAACCACACCCTGGCCTGCCTCAACTTCAACGAGTAAGGCGGATAGATGTGACTTGGCATCAGCGACTGTTGCTGTTCTCATTATTCAGGCTCCTTTAAATAGTCAACTCAATGGGTATTATTTATCAAGATGGTCACTTTGTAAAGAAATATTGCGCTTAACCGTACGGCAAATTTGTTCTGTGCATTGAATAATATCCAAGAAAAGCCCAGCTGACTTAACCCCTCTCCCCCGCCCCTCTCCCGCAAGCGGGCGAGGGGAGCGAGTCGCTGCGCTTTTACAATAATGACCCTTCACGCGGTTTTTTCCTTGTCAGCCTCAAAAAACGCCCATGCAATTTTGTAGTCCGCTTCGCGGCTGGCCAGTGCGAAAGGAGCCGTATAGCTGCAAGTGCGGGTTTGTGAGCCGCCGGGCTGGGTGTCGTCCAGCACAGTGGTGGTGACGGTGCTGCCGGCTGGCAAAGTGCCGGCTTCCTGCATCTGATGGATAACGGACCAGCCAAGTTTTTCGGTTTTGGATTTGCCATCGGGGGTGGTGATGGTCACCTTCTTCGAGGTGCGGCTGCCGTTGCGCGGCAGGCCGACGCCAACCAGACCTTTGCTGTTGGTGAAGATGATCCGGCCATTCATGTCGTACCAGGTGTCGCGCTCATATGAACATAATGGGGCCAGGCTTGCGTAATAGCGCCGGCCTTGATGAACGCATTTTCCTCCCTGGTATTGCGTTGGCGGGGGACTTCCACAAAAGTGGCATCTATCATCTGACCATTGCGCGCTACATAACCATGGCCAGCAAGTTGTTCGTGAAAACGGGTAAACAGTATATCTAACAAATTCAATATCTTGAGCTGCTCACGAAATAACCAGACAGTTTTGGCATCTGGTACACGATCTTCCAACTCCAAACCCAGAAAACGCATGAAAGAAAGACGGTCTCGTATCTGATATTCGATCTTATCATCCGAGAGATTATTGAGTTGCTGTAAAACTAACGGGCATGGCAAATTGCCACCCCTGATGATGAAACCCATCATGCCCGTTTCCCTCTCCCCATCCCTCTCCCGCAAGCGGGCGAGGGAGAAGACGATCGCTGCGCGAGTTTCACGTTAATACTTTGAACATCAACACCACATCAATAGGCTTCGCACCCGCATTGCTTTTACGTGCTTTTCATAGACTTTGCTCAGATCAGGGCGAAAGGCTTCCCAGTTTATCCTAGCTTTCAGTTCAACCAGCGGATCGCCCAACTGGGTCAGCTTCTCTGTACGCTCGGTAATGTCAAAAAATCCCGGTTGCTTTACCTTTTTCATTGCTAATGACTCATTTGTCTTTGTAATCATATAACAACGTTCCAGAACACTATTCAGATGACATTTATAGAGATTTTTTTAAGCAATTTTTAGAGATGCCCTTAAATGAATAATCGGATGTCATTCCAGAGCCAAGCAAAATTTCCCGAGTATAGGCAGTTTTGCTAGCTGAATTGATGGTTGCAACAATTTGACGGGCTGATACCGTTTGACACGGTACGCACCACAAGCGACAATCTGAGTACGATTAAAACTTAGGCAGGACACCGTGAGCGTAATCACCTTCGATACATTGAAATTTGCTGATAGGCTGGAAAAGGCCGGGGCAACCCGTGAATATGCCAAGGCTGAAGCTGAGGCGCTATCCGAAGTATTTGAGATTGGCACACAGGAGTTGACCACAAAAGCTGACTTACTGGCGACGCGAACAGCATTACAAAGCGACATAAATAATGTTCGCGCAGAGATGCGCGAAATGAAAGCCGAGATCATGGGCGAAATGAAGCTTAGCCGCTGGATGCTGGCGGCTGTTATTGGTCTGGCTATCGCAAACTTTGCCAAGCAGTATTTTTAAAACAGTCAATACTGTATATATCGTTTTCTGGCAGCATAATTTATGCTTTCATAAATATTTGACGGTATATGAAAAATCAGTAAATCGTAGAATTATCATTCTTGCGGGTTGCAGGCTACTTTGGGGCTGCCACCATCTCCGCCAGAACAGTGTTTTAAGGTGTTCAAACAGTCTCAAGTATCCCCTGAAAGCCGCATGTTTAAACGCATAGCGGCTTTTTTCATGCCTAAGCTGTATCAAGGAAGCTTGCATTATTTGACGAATTGCTGGACTGGATACCGTCAAGCAGGCAAACCGATACCGTTGTGAATTGTCGGCGTATAGGAGCCATTTTAGTTTCGGCGTATAGGAGCCACTTTATCGTCGTCGTAATGGCGCCACCGGATTCTCGGCGTTAAGGCGCCACTTGACCTTCCCTGATCAGAGGCTCGAACTTTCATTGATTGGCTAGACTCCCGGCATTTTGCCGGGAGAGGCCATGACTAATAAAAGGATCGAGATGTATCAATACAAACATATCCTGGTACGTATGCGCCAGGGAGCTTCAGATCGGGAAATTGCCCGATCAAAAACGATGGGGCGCAAAAAAATTGCGGATGTTCGCGAAATAGCGAACGAGCGCGGCTGGCTCGTTTCTGACAGCCCTTTACCTGAAGACAGCGTGCTGGCATCAATACTGACCCGCAAAGACAGCCATGACGCATGAATATTTAAATCCGTATTTCCCCGACGCCTTGCCGACAGTGCATGGCGCATTAATTGATTGCGGCCACAGATTATCTGATGCCAAGAATGATTCTGCTTGATTTTATCGTAATGTTCAGTCTATGGATGGGATTGCGTCAGTCATGAGGCAATAGTGTGGCTACCGCAATCGTAGCGGGAAATACACTTTTGAATCATGTGTAACTGTTTAAATGAGGCATAGCTCAAATGGAAGGCGTATCCGGCTCTGTATTGTTTTCAGGTCAAACCATGGGCCACTCAGACTCATACGAATGAAATCGATAAAGCCACGCACCCCCATTTCCCTAAACTTTTTCGAGAGTGTCGAGGAAAATCGCGCCAGCGTGTTGAGTAGATACCCAATGCGCATCAGGTAATGGTAACCACGCATCGCATTCCAGTCATTGGCAAAGGAATGCTCATATTGATATCCCTGATGCTTTTCGACCAGGAAGTTAGCTTCGATCCCCCAGCGATAGCGA
>CAIRBC010000055.1 GCA_903876685.1 uncultured Nitrosomonadales bacterium
GGTTCATCAGGGAAACGGGCATGATGGGTTTCATCATCAGGGGTGGCAATTTGCCATGTCCGTTAGCCGCGACCTGATTTAAAACTTGTCGCGACTTAAATTCCGCTATTATGGTAAATCATGTGGCAATATGTGACAATATATGCGAAAATATGGAAAAATTCATAAATTAAATTTATTCTGAAACCTGCTCAGTCAGGAGGAAAAATGATTTCGATTTCGCAAGAGGCTGGGGAAAAAGTGATTGCAGGTATACGCATACCGCCACGCCCCGGTATCGTCATGGAACTGATGGAAGCGCGCAACAGTGATGCGCCTGATCTGAAAAAAATTGCTCGCATTGTCGCCAAGGATGTCGTACTTTCTGCGGCCATGCTTAAAACCGTCAATTCCCCCCATTTCGGATTGCGTCGAAAAATAGATTCAATAGAACAGGCCGTGATAACCATGGGTTCGGATAATGTGATTAACATCTTGACCGGACTGGCGTTACGCGGCATGAGTGGCAACACCCCGCAACTGAACTGGTTCTGGGATAACGCCGTCAGCACTGCCTCGCTGGCCGCGCTGATTGCAAAATATGTCCCTGGTATTTCACCCAATCTGGCGTATACCGTCGGCTTGTTCCACGATTGCGGTATGCCCTTGATGATGAGTCGCTTCAAGGACTACAGTGATGTCATGAAATTGGCGCAGCTGGACAACAGTTGTTTGATAACCGATATTGAGGAGGTTAGATATCAAACCAATCATGCGATCGTCGGTTATCTACTGTCTAAAAATTGGAATTTGTCGGAAACCATTTCGCTGGCCGTGCTGCATCACCATACCTTGGATATACTTTTTTCACATGAAATGCTGCCGGTTGAGGTCTGCGGGTTGATTGCGGTGATTCAGATCGCCGAGGCGCTCAGCGAATCGATACTATTGCGTGATTATGAAGCCTGGAGAGCCAATGGACCCATGCTGCTAAGCTATTTGGGTATGAGTGAAGCAGAACTCTATGACATCATCGAGATTGCCAGACATAGACCGAACTGAAAAGTAGTCTGAAAAATGATACTCAGACCTCCCAGTGCCAGGTAATTATTTGTAAATATTCGGCTAACCCATTCAAGCCAAGAAAAAGCCAAAAAATCATTTGTAGATTGAGTACGATACGCTCACGCAACATTTTCTAAAAACATAGCCTTGAGTGTAGGGTGTGCAAGCGCACCCTACGGTTGGATTGAGAATTGTCCAAAAAATAAGTGATTTTTTGGCCGCTACTTGGAGGTCTGATACTATAATAGAACCCTGTATATTTATTAAAGTTCTGCAATAATAGCCCGGTCGCGAATCTGAAACTGAGCTAACAAATTTTGCCTGTGCCATTGATTAAATAGAAAGTATCAGAAATGAGCTGGATAAAAATAGCATATCTGGTGCTGGCCTATGTCATCAGCGGCAAGTTGAGCATGATACTGGCACTGTCTCCCGGTTATGCCTGTCCCCTGTTTCCTCCGGCAGGAATTGCGATCGCTGCGGTATTGATTCGCGGAAAAAAAACACTGCCCTGGATTTTTACAGGCTCTTTACTGCTCAATCTGCTCCCCGGTGATGTCAACACCGGCTATAACTTGCTGGCGGCGTTCAGTATCGCCCTGGCATCCCTGCTGCAGGCATGGTTCGGCGGTTGGCTGCTGAAAAAATACCTCGGTTATCCAGTTTCTTTTGATAAGGGCAGCGAAATACTGGTCTTCATGTTGCTCGCTCCGCTAATCTGCCTGCCCAGTGCCAGCCTCTCAGTGAGTGTTTTGTCAGCGCTGGGCATGATTAGTACGGCTAGTTTCGCCGTAAACTGGGCGGTATGGTGGTGCGGTGATACTTTCGGCTTGCTGGTTATGCTTCCGCTGACCATGATCATTGCCGCTGAGCCACGCGAATTATGGCAAGCTCGCAAGCTCAGTGTCGGTCTGCCGGTTTTGCTGTCGCTGGTGCTGTTTATTGCCATTTTCCATAAAGCATTGCAATGGGAAAGCAACGAGTCGCTGCTGGATTTTCATGAAAAATCGCAGGAAGCGGTATCCCTTATTCAAAACAAGCTTGAAGAGCAGGAATCTTTACTAGAGCAGATTACCAGTCTGTTTATCCATGATGAAAATGGCAAGGTGACGCGCGCTGAATTTCATCGTTTCTTGCAGAAATCTCTGGAACGTTATCCGATGATTCAGGCCGTAGAATGGGTTGCAGAAGTGGATCAAGCAAAACGTGCCGACTTTGAAGCCTCGCAGCGCAGCTATCACCCTGCTTTTGCGATTCGTGAACTGAATGCACAAGGTTTATTGCAACCTGCGAGTAACCGTGATACCTATTATCCGGTTACCTACGTGGAGCCTTTAACCGGCAATGAAGCTGCGTTGGGCTTCGATCTGTTTTCCAGTTCAGTACGCATGGCCGCGATAAAAAAAGCGAAACTGTCTGGAAAGTTGGTGATTTCGCCAGGCATGAAACTGGTGCAGGATCAGCAAGTGGGCGTGTTAATGATTCTTGCGGTAGATCGGCGCAACTCCGGGGCCGTGCTGAGTGTGCTGCATATCCGTGACTTCATGGAGCAGTTATTGCAGGGTATACACACTCAGCTTTATACCAGACTGGTTGATCTGGATGATCAGCAAATACTCTATAATAATTTTGCAACGGGAGTGAACAAGGCACTCAGCGTACACGATTTTGAATTCGGCTCGCGTCATTATCGGTTGGAAACGACACCGACCGAGGCCTATCTGAGCCAGCATCGAAACTGGCAAAGCTGGGGGGTGCTCGCCGCCGGTCTGATGGGAACTAGTCTGTTGGGCTTTTTGCTGCTGCTGACCACCGGCTATGCGGCCCGGGTCAAGTCCGATGTTGAAGTGGCCACCCGAAAACTGACGGAAAGTGAAGCGCGTTTCAGACTGATGGCTGACGCAGCGCCGGTGCTGATCTGGACGACTGACCAGGATAAGCAGGTCACCTGGTTCAATCAGACGGCACTCAGCTTCGTGGGATTGAGCCTGGAGCAGGTCATCGGTAAAGGCTGGATTGATCTTGTTCATCCGGAGGATAAGCCGCGTTGCAGCAGAGAATATGGCGATCATTTTGACCGGCGTGAATCGTTTACCACAGAATTCAGACTTCGCTGTGGCGATGAAAAATATTGCTGTGTGTTGTATACCGGCTCTCCACGCTTTGATCAATCAATGCAATTCGAGGGTTTTATCGGCTCGGCAATTGACATCACCGGGCGTATCGAGGCAGAGGCGAAGTTGCTGGTATTGTCTACCGCGATTGAACAGAGTCCGGTCTCGATATTGATTACCGATGTAGAGGCGCATATCGAATATGTCAATCCGCGCTTCACAGAAATTACCGGCTACTCTGCCAGTGAAGTCATGGGAAAGAACCCGCGTATTCTGCAATCCGGGCTTACCCCGCCAGAAACTTATCAGGGTTTATGGGAAAACCTGAACAGCCAGCGCATTTGGCAGGGCGAGTTGATCAATAGGCGCAAGAATGGAGAAGTCTACTGGCAGGAAGCCTATATCGCACCGGTAATCAACAAGGCTGGCATGGCGACTCATTATGTGGCTGCAATAATTGATATTACCGATCGTAAGGATCTGTATGATGCCTTAATACAGGCCAGGCTCACTGCGGATTCGGCTAACAAGGCCAAGAGTGAATTTCTTGCCAATATGAGTCATGAGATTCGCACCCCGATCAGCGCCGTGATTGGTTTTTCTTATCTGGCGCAGCGACTCGATAATCAGCCCCGGACACAGGATTATCTGCACAAGATCAATAGGGCAGGCACCACCCTGTTAGGTGTCGTTAACGATATTCTGGATTTTTCTAAAATTGAAGCGGGCAAATTGCTCCTGGAAAACGCTCGATTCAATCTGGACGACCTGATTGAAAATATTGCAGGTATGTTTGGTAGCAAGGCCCGTGAGAAAGGCATTGAGCTGGGCTTGGGTGCCTCGGCTGAGGTTCCGTTATGGCTGATGGGAGATTCGTTGCGCCTGACACAGGTGCTGACCAATCTGGTGAGCAATGCGCTCAAGTTCACCGATCATGGAGAAATTACCCTGTATGTAGAGCTGCTTGCCCAGGAAGACAATGTCGCCACACTACGCTTTGTCGTGACGGATACGGGTATCGGCATGACGCCTCAGCAACAGGGAACCATCTTCATACCTTTTGCCCAGGCGGACAGTTCCATCACGCGTAAATATGGCGGATCTGGTCTGGGGTTGGTGATCAGCCAGCAATTGGTAAAGTTCATGGGGGGTAGCATCAGCATGGAGAGTGAACCCCAGCAAGGCAGCCGCTTCAGTTTTACCGCCAGGCTGGGTGCGTTGCATGACGAGGCATTTGTGGATTCATGCTTTACCGGCAAACGGGTGCTAGTGGTCGATGACAATGCCTTTGCGCGTCGCCTGCTGACCGGACATTTGTATAAACTGGGCTGCGTCCCGATTGAAGTGGAATCTGCTGCAGCTCTGATTGCCAGCGTGCAAGACGGCATCAATGCCGACTGCATCCTGATGGATTGGCATATGCCGGGTATGAACGGCCTGGCGGCTGCACATCGCCTGAACGAATTGGGATTTGCCATCCCGGTGGTGATTATTACCGGGGATGATCCTGAATTGGCAGGTGCTGAGGCAGGCAGTTCCGTGCGGCACATTATTGCCAAACCTGTCAGTAAATCCAGGCTGGGCAGCAGTCTGCTCGGCTTGTTCACTGGCAGGGCAGCACCGGCTGAAAATGTGCAGGAATATATTCCTGATCTGTCCGGACGGCGCATTCTGCTGGTGGATGACAACGACTTCAACCGTGAAGTGGGCAGCGAACTGGTCTCGTTGACCGGTGCGTTGGTCGATACCGTTAATGATGGCCAGCAAGCCGTGGATGCGGTCGCAAGTGGGAATTACCAGCTAGTTTTGATGGATATACAGATGCCGGTAATGGACGGTTATGCGGCAACCGCATTGATTCGAGAAAAATTTCCACATTTGCCTATTGTGGCGCTGACGGCTGATGTGTTGATCAGCGGGAAAGAGCGCGTGAATCAGGTAGGCATCAATGACATCTTGACCAAGCCCATCGTGGCGGAAAAGCTGTTTAAATTGCTGGCGGAATTTCTGGACGCGCAGACCAGTATTGCCTCGGTGCCCTCAGCATCCTTAGCACCCGTAGCACCCTCAGCACCCTTAGCACCCTCAGCACCCTCAGCACCCTCAGCACCCTCAGTACCCTTAGTACCCTCAGCACCCTCAGCACCCTCAGCAGTCGAAATTGGCGAGGAGCTGAAAGTAATGCTACAGCAGTTGCCAGGCTTTGATACGGTTGCCGCATTGGAAAGAGTAGGTGGCAATATGAACACTTATCAACGCTTTTTGCGGATGTTCAGAGAGCGCAATGTTTCAACCCTTAGCGATTTCCGTGTTGCGCTGGAGAGTGGCGACAAGGTTTTGGCAGCCAGGCTGATGCACACGCTCAAGGGAAATTCCGGAACCATCGGAGCCATCAGTCTGTCTACCGCTGCCGCACAGATGGAGCAAGCTCTTGAAACCGGGCAGACCCTGGCAGCGATGCATCAACTGGAGCAAGAATGGGAAATTGTCAAGGCGACGCTGGCGGATATATGAGGGTGCCGGGCAAGCGTTTAATTTAATTTAAATTTGGATTTGAATGATGACTCAACACGCAGGGCGCATTTTGATCGTTGATGATGACCCGATCGTATCGGGCATGCTCGGCATCACCCTGGAAATTGCGGGCTATGAATTTGCCGAGGTAAATTCGGGAAATGAGGCACTTGAGCAACTTGCCAGTCTTGCCAGCGAGTCTATGCCGGACATCGTGGTGCTGGACATTGAAATGTTTAACGGCATTGATGGCTTCGAAGTCTGCCGTCAGCTCAAGGCCAATCCTAAAACCCGTCACATTCCGGTGATTTTTCTGACCTCATCGAGCGTTTTAACCCATGAACAGCAAGGCTTTAGCCTGGGCGCCGTCGATTTTATCCACAAACCGATCAGTCCGCCTATTGTTATTGCACGCATCCAGACACATATCAGTCTGAAACGCGCAGCAGATTTTCTGCATGATCGCAATTCCTATCTGGAGCAGGAAGTACAGCGTCGTTCTCAGGAGGCGATCCGTCGTGCGAAAGAACTGGAAGCAGCCCATGAGGCGACCATGATCGTGCTGGCATCGCTTGCGGAAACGCGTGACAACGATACCGGCCAGCATATCTTGCGAACTCAACATTATATCTTGTCACTGGCCAGTGGTTTGAGCGCTCACCCTCGTTTCCAAAAACAGATTGACGCCATCTTCCTCAATAGATTATTCAAGGCAGCACCGCTGCATGACATAGGCAAGGTCGGGATTCCAGACCGGATTCTGCTCAAGCCAGGCTTGTTGGAGGAAGACGAGTTTGAAATTATGAAGACCCACACCACGCTGGGTTATGAGGCGATTCAGCGTGCGCTCAAACAGGTTAGGGTCAACATCCCGTTGCTGGATATCGCCCGCGATATTGCGCTCTCACATCATGAAAAATGGGATGGTAGCGGTTACCCTAATGGCTTGAGTGCCGAACAGATTCCACTCTGTGCCAGGCTAATGGCGGTGGCCGATGTATATGATGCACTGGTTAATCGCCGTGTTTACAAGGAACCGATGACTCATGCAGAAGCGCTTGAAATAATCGTGGCAGGTAGAGGGTTGCATTTTGATCCTGATATTGTAGAGGTCTTTGTGGCACAGGCGGATGATTTTCAAAAAATCGTTGAAAGATTTTCCGATCAGGAAGAGGATTTGTGAAAGCAGGTTAGCGCCCGCAGGTTTCCGAAAATTCAGGTAAATTCCAATGCAGGTAAATTCAGAGGATGGATGTGATGTTGACAATACCGGTTGTTTTTGTGTCTCATGGTGCGCCCGATGCTTTGTTGAAGGCTCCGGACACGGTCGCCTGCTGGAACGGGATCGGAGCATCGCTGCCCAGTCCTGAAGCGATCCTGGTTATTTCAGCCCATTGGGAGGCGTCTCGACCCACTGTCAGTCTGTCGGATAAGCCGGCTACCTTGTATGATTTTTCGGGCTTTTCCCCGGAACTTTATACGATGAAATATCCGGCACCCGGTGCGCCCGAGCTTGCCAGGAGAGTGTTGTCCTTGATTCCCAACGCAACAGCCGATAGCCATCGCGGTCTGGATCATGGTGCCTGGGCACCCTTGTCTAAAATATATCCCAATGCCGAAGTGCCGGTCACGCAACTTTCTCTGGTGCATCAGGCGGATGCTGCCAGTCATTATGCCTTGGGTGCAAAGCTCGCAAAGTTACGTTCAGAGGGGGTGCTGATTATCGCCTCGGGTGCCATCACACATAATTTTGGCTGGTTGAACTGGCACGCAACCGCGGATTCGCCAGTATTGCCGCAGGCGAAAGCCTTCAACGACTGGGTTGCAGACCGGTTGGCGGTGCAGGATGGACAGGCATTGCTCGACTATCGAAAAGCTGCTCATGGTGCAGCGGCGCATCCGAGTGCAGAGCATTTCCTGCCGTTACTGGTCGCGCTGGGGGCTGCGGGTGATAGCCCGGCACTACGCTTCAGTCCGAGTTTTTGTTATGCTGCCTTGTCCATGGATGCTTATGTCTGGCAATGAAACATCCTGGCGACTAAACAATTTCAGGTAAATTAGATATGGCGAATGACGAATATCTCAATGTAAGAGCCGGTGAAATTCTGATAGACGCTTCGCAACTACGTCCCGGAGTGCATGTGCGCATCCCTGGCCCTTGGCTGGATCATCAGTTTTTGTTCAGCTCTTTTGTAATCGAGAGCGACGACCAGGTGCGCCAGATTGCGGCGATGAAACTGGCGCAGTTATTCTGCGAAGTAACGCGTTGCAAGGTACCGCCGCTACCCAAATGGCAGGCGAATGCTGTCGATCAGGTGAACGAGGCGGACAAGGCGCGGCTCGCCGAGTTGACCGCAAAACAGTTGGCCGAAAAGCAGGATCGGATCAGGGTGATGAACACCATGCGCGAGCGTCTGGACAAGACGCAAAAACACTATCAGGTCGCCTCAAGGTCGGTGGATAGCGCCATCAAATCGTTTGATGCGGATCCCAAAGAAAGTGCCAGGCAAATCGACAAAGTCAGTGCCAGATCGACGGCAGTGTTGCTGTCTGATATCGACAGTGCGATCGTGTTGATCGCCGAAAGAGGTCATCGGGATGGTTCTTCCGCGCACGCCTTGTCAGTGATGACGCTGGCACTGTTATTAGGCAGACAGGCCAGACTGCCGGAGGAAGCACTGCGAACGCTTGGGGTGGGTGCGTTGCTGCACGATATAGGTAAATCAGCGATTAATATATCCATTCTCCGCAATACGGAACGTAACAAGCATGAACAGGCGATTTACATGACGCATTGCCGCATCGGCTACGAAAGCGCGATGCGGGTGGGTAACCTTTCCACGCCGGTGCTGGAGGCGATCATGCACCATCATGAGCGTATCGATGGCAGCGGTTTTCCGGATAATCTGGCCGGGGATGAAATTCATCTGGCCGCGCGTGTCATAGCCATCGCTAACCGTTTTGACAACCTCGCCAATCCGATTGATTACCGCCGGGCCATGTCGCCTTCAGAAGCACTTTCCACCATGTGGGTCAAGGAAAAGAAATCCTTCGACAATATGTTGCTGCAACTATTTATACGCGCTATGGGTGTTTACCCGCCAGGCTCCATCGTACAGCTTTCGGATGGTCGGGTGGGGGCAGTCGTGGTATCGGCGGCTACCGAAAAACCGCTTAGTCCGCAGGTGATGATCTATGAACCGGAAGTCTCGCGACACCAGGCTATCATCATCGATCTGGCCAAGGAAGCTACGCTCAAAATAGACCATGCGCTGCGCCTGCAGGAACGCCCCAGCGATGAATTGGACTACCTGTTACCCCGTCGAAAAATGAGCTGGTTTCACTCCGAAGGTCGCTCGTAGCCGAAGCTGATGAACCGTCGGGAATAGCTCCCGAATAAATAAAGTCGGGGTGGAATTACAGCTACAGGGTCACAGCTACAGGGTCAAGCTACAGGAAGCTACAGGGTCAAGCTACAGGAAGCTA
>CAIRBC010000056.1 GCA_903876685.1 uncultured Nitrosomonadales bacterium
AAACCCGGGAGGGACTATAAAATTCACCAGATAATAGAAAATTAACAAGAAAAAAAGAGAAATTTCTCTATTACAAAACTAGTACGCTGCAATATTATGATTATATTGATTAAAATTTGGTACTTGTTAAACTCCGGTTAAATCCGCATCACGTACCGCCTGTTTAACCGCGCGCTGCACCGACTGATCCAGCACATGTTGACGACGTATCACCAGGCTTTGCGGATCCGTCGATAATTTGGTAACGTGAAACGCGCGTAGCGACTTACTCCCCCTCGCCCGCTTGCGGGAGAGGGATGGGGTGAGGGAAACGGATATGGCGGTTTCATTACAAGGGGTGGCATCATTGCCATGTCCGTTAGACGGAAACACATATTGCCATCCCCATTCTGTTGCCGCATTAGGATATTTACGTTCCAACGCAAACGGCAAATAAACCGCACCATGCCCCTGAAGCAAATCCACCCGATGCAGTTCACGCACCCTGAGCAGATGTTTCTCCAGTGCACTCAGCAACGCGTCCGGGAGCATGGTCAACCGATCTTTAAATCCCTTGCCATCCCTGACTAATATCTCATGACGATTGAAATCGACATCCTTCACGCGTAAGCGCAGGCATTCCATCAGGCGCATCCCGGTGCCGTACAGCAAGCTTGCAATCAGCCAATGTGTGCCGGAAAGTCGAGACAATAGTGACTGAACCTCGTGAATAGTCAACACCACAGGCAAATGCTTGGGAGTTTTTGCCTGCTCAACATTATCCAACCAGGGAAGCTCCAGACCCAGCACCTGTTTATACAGAAACAAAATAGCACTTTTAGCCTGATTCTGTGTCGAGGCAGACACATTGCGATTTACCGCTAAATACGTTAAAAATTGCTCGACTTCAGCCGCGCCCATGTCACGCGGATGACGCTTTCCAAAATGTAAAATATAACGTTTAATCCAATCTACATAGGCCTGCTCGGTGCGGATACTATAATGTTTCAGACGTATCTTCCCACGCACCTGGTCAAGCAATCTGGGTTCTGATATTTGTTTGGAATCTTGCATAGGATCAATTTCTCCCCAATGGATTCTGCTAGGCAAACAAATAAGTCACATTTATAACTAGTTATATTAATGAAGGTGAATGGTTGTGTAATTGAATGCTATCACGAACGAGCGTTGATTGCCGTGAGATCGCCCGTTAAAGACTTAAAGTTGACCTAAAAGCACGGATAATTATGTCCAATAATCCTATAATCCTTATCATTTATTGAAGAAAAATTGGGGAATTACCCGTAATAAAAAAGGGTGTCAATAAGCGTAGCGCAAGGCACCGTATGAAAATTTAAAAATTTCCGACTTAATTAAGCCGATCGTAGAATTAAGCGGTCGTGCTGTGGACTTATACTCTTAGGCAAAGCACGCTGTTGCGCGCCCCGCTTGAATGTTGGGTTGGACGAAGCCACTATCGCGGAGAAATATCATGATGATTTTTAATCATTATCATGTAATTACTCATTGATGAAGATCCCTATAACAAACGGTTCAGGTCGTGGCTCGCTACGCGATCACGACCTATTCATATTCGTTTGGCAGCATTTGAGCCGAGCTATATCAGGCACTAAATCCCTACAACCAGGCACCTGGTTCACAATGTCGGTGAAAAAATGAAACTGCAATCAACTCCTCTTTGTTTGGAAGATAAGCGTGTAAGGAAATTTACGAAGACGAGTTGAAGGTGCTCGAAAACGGAGAGTTTCATTTATTCAGTAGTAACGGCTAGTTTAGGCATAGGCGCATTATAAATCAAACGTTCATTGAAGGTAATGAGGTGCTGCCTATCCAATTAGCAACGACTGCTGCATTAACCCTATAGGTTCGTATTGATGCACGCTATGCTAAGGAGGTCAGTAATATTGAACACACTAATGGTTCGGCACAGTTTTCGCATAAAACTCATAAATTTTCTTGACAACATTTCATAAGCTAATATAGGATTCGCCCTACTGCAAAATTACGCCGCAACGCACACTGTACTGCATAGACGGTACGGGGCAACGGCGAATTCCCCAGAACAGGAGCTGGCGCAGGTTCATCATCAGTTAAGATGGACAATACATGAGATATTTACACATCACATGTTGGATTGTTGTGCGTACGATAATGATCGAAAACTAGCTCTAAGGGGATACACCATGAAATTTAATTTTCCTGCTACCATTTCGCGCCTGAGCGGCAAATCCAAAACTATTTTCCAGCAATTTTAAATTGGATCAAAGCATGGTATCGGTTAGATTTTTAGGTCGCACTAAACCTTTTCAAGCGACTAAAAACATGAGATTAAAAAACAATTACAATCATTATGCCAACAATTTGATGCAATTTTTTGCGTCAAATCGGATGGGTTTTGTGATAATTCGGATGGATTTTTCACGAAATCGGATGGCTATATTACGTTGGGCCCGTTCTGGGCATAAATACTGAAAGGAAGGGAGCCATGTCGTCGAAACTCAACAAGCAGGGCCTACTCATTGACGGACGCATCCGTCAGAAGCAATTTGTCGTCATTGAGCACGGCAACCTAGATGCAGTTCATGCCATAGTCGTGCATCAAACAGATGGCGGATCAGCGCAAAATGCTTTTGATAGCTACAAGCAAGGAGGTAACGGCGCTCATTTTCTAATCGACAAAGACGGCACAATCTTTCAAACGGCAAGCCTGCGCAAGCGTTGCTATCACGTGGGGCGTCTAATCCGTTCAAAGTGCCTCGCTATCAACCGCCATACGTGCAACTCTGAAGGCATGGCGAAGATTCTCGCGATGTCTTGGACGAAACAGATCAACGCACTGGACGCACATGAGCGTGCCAAGGATTACCCCATGCGCTATCCGATCAACAGCGATTCCGTTGGCGTTGAATTGGTTGGAAAGCATATTGACGACAAGACGTACGAAACCGTCACTATCGCCCAGAACGCATCATTGCAATGGCTGGTGGGGGAGTTGTTCAGTCTATTCAATCTGACATCGAGCGATGTTTATCGGCATCCAGAGGTGTCGTACAAGAACCCCGGTGAGGCGAGAACTGCACGATGGAAATAGACAAAATGCGCAGCACTGTAATGTTTACCGCTCTCCTTTTTGCCAGCCTATTAATATCCTGCGGTGCAGCTGAAATGCGGCAAGCGCAAATCACGGATGTGTATGTCGAGGATTTCAACTCCGACGACATGAAAAGCTGCCGCCCGTCAGATGTACCGCTCGACAACTCGCGAGCCCTCCATTTCTTCCACAGAGCACGACAGGTGGATTACACGACCATACACGATCATTACAACATCGCTCCGTGCTACGTTGAGGGCACACTTAAGTACGGCGCCATCTCCTGCGAATGGAGGATCCGCGCGGGTGCCACAGCACAGATCAAATGCGGCAGAAGGACCCAGTACTTTGTTTGTGACAACTGCGAGGATTTATTTCGTGAACAATAGAATGAGGTCGACTTGTTCAGCTGCCCAACAGGGCGTTCCAGGGGACGCGCTACAGCAAGCTTCGCTTACCTCCGCTTGCCCCTGAACTTCGACGTTAGACGAAATGCCCACCTTTAGTGGCAATAATGACAAAATAGAGAACACATTGTGAATACGAGCCTGCTTATCACTTTTTTTCTTCTCGTGGCCGCGTGCTGCCTCTTGATGATTGCATTCCGGCGCAAGAAGAATGGCGCGATCATGCCAACTGCCTCAAGACAGATGGAGCAAGAGTCAAATCATGTTCCAGAAAGACGAAGCGAGCTTGGGTACGATCTCGAAATTCTTGACAACAACGGAGTCAAAGTACTGGAATCAAGAGAAATAGAAAAAATTCCATCACGAGCTCACCGAATAGACTCTTCTAGCAGTGCAATTAAACGCGTCAGGCTTATGGCTAGCGACTTATTCAAAGGCGCAGCTAGTGTTCCAAATAAAACAGTAGAAGTCATTTTCAAACCCGAAATTCATCAGGGCTTGGCTGATGGAACCTACACGTTAATGAGGACAAAAGGAGGAGATGTTCTAGCAGATGCTGTTGACTCCTCAGGCAAAATCATTGGGAAGGGGCGATTATTTCAAGGCGGAAAAGCTAGGCAGCTTGCGAGCGGCGCTTTTCAGTTGGTTAGCATCGCCGTTGCACAGTCACACTTAGCAGATATTGAGCGAAGTTTAAGCGCTATCAAGGACTCAATTTCCGAGGTACTTGAAAGGCAGGACAACGAAGATAAAGCAAGGATTACGGGTGCTTTTGACTATCTCCGCGAAATTTCCATATACATGAAGGAATTTCGCTTCCCTGACGAACTCCCCCAACAGAAGAGAAACGCGATCGAAGGTATCATCAAGGATTCCTATTCTTGGCGAAATAAGCTCGAAGAGGATATGAACTCGCTAATCAACCAAATATCAAGCCTCAGCGACTCAGACACGTTTGGAACAGGCGATACATTTGAGAAACTAAAGGGACTAATTGAAAGAATAAGACCCCTATTAAAGAGGCGCGAGCTTTTCCTTAATCTATCTTCGGCCATAAACTTCGTAACAGTGTATCTAGACCCCGCGCAATGTGAATTTTCGAAAATTGATGTAAATAGCGCCCGCTGGGAAGGTCTTATCGAAAGCTTTAAGGGTGCGGTCTTAGATAGGGAATCGACACTCATGGGCAAGGCTTTTTTTAACTCCAATGAGACCTTGCAGCTACGAAAGGATAAACTTAGGTCGCTGTCGTCAGATCATCAACGAACCGCAAGTGATCAACAAGTCGCCTATCAGACCTTGCGGAGTTCGCTTGAAGGGAGTATGTCTCGTCTTATTGATCCTAGCGGCAATGTGCGTCTTGCAATCTCATTTGATGACTGTGGGGTCGTTGATGGCGCAGCAATTCTCTAGCGCCATCCTGCAAATTTCGCCTAACCTGGCGCTGAACCGGAGCGCGCAACAGCGTGACTTGCTTACGGGCAAAGGTCATCAGCGCGCCCGGTTAGCTCTACGTTAGGCCTTACCGGTATCTCTTTATTGAATGAAGTTTTTTTGGAATAAGGAAATTCGTGTTTTTGAATTATGAGTTTATTTTATCATCAAAAACCGAGGTTGATTTTACGGCGACTTTAGGAACATCAAGGAAAGAAGAAGTGAAAAGCACTTTTTAATTAAACCCGAGAAGCGGTATCTCTGAACTTCACTTCTCTATTACATATTAAGAAACCGAT
>CAIRBC010000057.1 GCA_903876685.1 uncultured Nitrosomonadales bacterium
TACGGTATGGTTCATAGGGCACAATTCGGTCGAAAATTTCGACTGGGGTCTCTCCCGCGAGGGGGGAGGGGGAGTAAGTCGCTGCGCGAGTTTCACGTTAAAAACGTTGCATCAAGCCTATCCCGTTACCAATCCGCAGCCCGACATATTGGTGAATAATATTCCAATAATCTCTGCCTCCTTTATCTCTTCTCTTGGCCACAAAACGTATCACGCCCAATATTTTTACAATGATTTGATTGCTGATTTCTTGTAGATCATCTTCGATGGCCTTCTCGACATAAGCTACCGCATCTGCAATTATCGGGCTATCGCAGGACTGCTGATAATCTTTGAAATAATGCAAATCAATAAGCGCTTCAATGACTCTTACTGCATCGCTATCTTTCAGAATCTCACCGGTTTCGATATCATAGGTACACAAGGCACCTTCAATTACATTTCCATAACTTTCAAGCTCTTGATTGCCATCCATTTGCTGCGTCGTATAGGCAGGAACCTCGCCATACAACCTTTTGGGTTTTTGATAGTAGGTGCAACCCAGGCAGGATTCAGCATTTCTGGTGATGCCGCAACACAAACTGCACACTACGCCGCCGACCTTCAAGCACTGTCTTTGACCTTTTTTTGAGTTGCATATCGGACACTTAGCCATATATCTCCTGTCATTTAATTAATTTTACCAGTAACACCCTAAAATTTGTCTGTTACAGGTCGATATGAGTCGCATCTGCTTTTATAGCTGAAATTTATATTGAGGAGTTTATCATGGCAGTCAGCGGAATCGGAAGCACCGGCGGCTTCGATTTATCAAAAAATGCCTCACAAATCGCTACGGCTATCGTAAAGAAACTCGACAGCAATGGTGATGGCAGTATAAGCAAGAAGGAATTTGTCTCAGGACTGACGGCAAAGGGGATTTCTGCAACCGATGCTGCAAAACAGTTCGATGCTCTTGATACCAGCAAGAGTGGAAAGATTAGCAAAACCGACCTCGAAACCGCGATCAAAGCCACGGGCGGCAAACCTGCCGGAAGCCCGCCACCCGGAGGGCCACCTCCTGGAGGACCACCACCTGCTGGAGGCCACTCTGGCGGCAAATCTGCAAGTAGTTCAACGAGCAGCGCTTCCTCAAGCACGGCAAAAACCTACGACAAAAAGGACAGCAATCAGGACGGAACTGTCTCGGCAGCGGAAGAGCTTACTTACGACATTAAACATCCCACTGGAAAGCATGCTGTCCAATATTCATCACAACCCGGCAATATCGTGAATGTCAACGCTTGAGTAACAAACTCCAAGCACACAGGCTGATAGTCAGCCTGTGTGCTGCGCCTAACGGGCATGGCAAATTGCCACCCCTGATGATGAAACCCATCATGCCCGTTTCCCTCTCCCCATCCCTCTCCCGCAAGCGGGCGAGGGAGAAGACGATCGCTGCGCGAGTTTCACGTTAAGGTACGTCGAATAGCCTTGCCAAAACTCTTCCATTACAGAATCAGTCTGTTAAACACTATTTAATAGTTTGCTCCTGCGTCGTCAGAAACGTCCGACGATCCCGGTCATCATTAAAAATGTCCTCGCACCTATCACCGCGCGCAGTGAGGTGATAAAGGGCATCGGAATACTCTATATGGAGTGACCAATATATGATGGGAGACAGAAGATGCTACATTACTAGACCTGCCCCGTGGTTGCTAGACCCTGACCCCGTGGTTGTTACAGCACGCGCCGTAGCGCAAACCTATAGCAAGAATCAGGGCGGAGTGCCGAAAATGGTCGCCAAAGGACGAGGCCTGATAGCGCAGGCCATCATCGACCGTGCCAAACAAAATAACATTTACGTCCACGAATCCGAAGATTTGATCGGACTGCTGATGCAGGTCGAACTGGATCAGGAAATCCCGCCGCAACTCTATCAAGCCGTTGCTGAA